>CASDWR010000105.1 GCA_949284665.1 uncultured Rikenellaceae bacterium
GCACCTTCAACGATCTTGCGGATACCCTCGACGGCCTGAGCCGCGAATGGCTTTTCTGTAGCTAACAGTATTTTCATGTCAAAATCATTTAATGAATGGAAATAGAGAGCTTTTTCCTCTCGTTTCGGATTGTATGTGATGATATACCCCACGTTTGATTATTTGGCATGGATTTTTTCATATTCGCGCATGCAGTCGATCAGTGCTTCCACACTCTCCCTGGGCAATGCATTGTAACAGGAAGCACGGAATCCGCCTACCAGACGGTGGCCTTTTACGCCAACCATTCCTTTGGATTTGGTGAATTCGAGGAAATCTCCGGCCAATTCTTCGTATTCGGGTTTGAGTACGAAACAGATGTTCATGATCGAGCGGTCTTCCTTGGCTGCTGTTCCCACGAACAATTCGTTCCGATCGATTTCCTCATAGAGCATTTGTGCCTTTTCTTCGTTGATCTTGTGGATGGCTTCGACACCCCCGATGCTCTTCAACCATTTGAGCGTCTCTTTCATCATGAAGATCGGGAAAACAGGCGGTGTATTGAACATGGAGTTATTGGCGATATGGTTGCGATAGTCCACCATCGACGGGAGCGGACGCGATACTTTCCCGAGGATATCTTCGCGGATGATAACGAAGGTTACCCCGGCAGGTCCCATGTTCTTCTGGGCGCCTCCATAAATCAAGGCATATTTGCTCACATCGACTTTACGGCTAAGGATGTCGGAACTCATATCGGCTACAAGGGGTACCGGAGAGTCGATGTCCGTGTGGTATTCCGTGCCGAAGATCGTATTGTTTGTAGTGATGTGCAAGTAATCCAAATCTTTGGGAATGGTAAATCCTTTGGGTATGTAGGAAAAGTTCTTGTCTTCGGACGATGCGATGACCTCAACTTCTCCGAAGAGTTTCGCCTCTTTGATCGCTTTTTTCGCCCAAACCCCCGTGTTGATATACCCGGCCTTCTTTTCGAGAAGATTATAGGGTACTTCGTAAAATTGTGTGCTGGCTCCGCCACCGAGGAAAATGATTTTGTAATTATCCGGGATGTTCAGCAATTCACGCAGGAGCGAATTCGCTTCGTCATTGACCCGTTCGAAATCTTTGGTCCGATGTGAGATCTCAAGAATGGAGAGACCGCTGCCCTCGAAATCGAGTACCGCTTTTGCCCCGTTTTCAATCGCTATCCGCGGTAAAACCGATGGCCCTGCGTTAAAATTATGCTTTTTCATAGTTGAAATGGTTAAAAAATATGTTATTTTGTCGGATATTATCCTTATTGTGTTTCAAATCATAATTCCCGACACAAATATATTAATTTTGAATCAACAATTCTGTGAAATGTCGATTTTAATTCGGATTTCGCGATTTTTTTTTTTTGCTCTATCTTTGCCGCAAAATATGACATTTGGATATGGTAAAGTCTATGACCGGCTTCGGAAAAGCCGAAACCGTTTTCGGAGAAAAAAGGATCGTTGCAGAGGTCAGATCGTTAAACGGGAAACAACTCGATTTGTCGGTCAAGTTGCCGTCGATATATCGTTCATTCGAGTACGATGTGCGTACACGTGCGGCCAAAACTCTCCAACGAGGCAAGTCCGATATTTATGTGTCGGTTGAAAATCAGAGTGATGCGGTTGCCGATATTAATGAAACATTGTTTCGAAATTATTATCGGAAAATCAAATCGTTGATGGGGGATAATGCCGACGGACCCGAGTTGGAGGCTGCATTGATGACCGCAGTATTGCGGTTGCCGGAGGTGGTATCGGTAGAGGACCGTACGGTTTCGGAGGAGGAGCGAGAGGCATTGATGGGAACCATCGATTCGGCTTTGTCGAAATTAGACGCTTTTCGGATTCAGGAAGGGGAGACGTTGATCGGTGACTTGTTGCGCAGGGTGGATATCATTCGTGACTACGAAGCACAGGTCGTTCCCTACGAATTGGCACGAGTCGACGCGATCCGTAACCGGATCCGTGAAAATGTCGCTTCACTTGGAATGGCAGTGGATGAGAATCGTCTCGAACAGGAAATCGTCTTTTATGTGGAAAAACTCGATATAACGGAGGAAAAAGTGCGTCTCGAAAACCATTGTCGTTATTTCCATGAAGTAGCCCGTGAAGAAGATAATGTCGGTCGGAAACTCGGATTCATCGCACAGGAGATGGGGCGTGAAATCAATACGCTCGGTTCGAAGGCAAACGACAGTGAAATCCAGAAGCTGGTGGTTAAAATGAAGGATGAATTGGAGAAGATCAAAGAGCAGGTTTTGAATATTTTATAATTTCAGCATTCGTATGGATAACGGGGGTAAACTGGTGATCTTTTCGGCTCCTTCCGGGGCAGGAAAAACGACGATTGTACATCGATTGATTGATGCGATGCCCGAGTTGGAGTTTTCCGTTTCCGCTACGAGCAGGGCACCCCGCGCGACGGAGCAGGACGGGCGGGATTATTATTTTCTTTCGCCCAAAGAGTTTGATGATGCCATAGCTGCCGGGCGTTTTGTGGAGTGGGAAGAGGTGTACGCCGGCACGCGTTACGGTACATTGAGGTCCGAATTGGACCGAATCTGGTCGGCTGGCCATACGATTCTTTTCGATGTTGATGTGATGGGTGGGTTGCGTCTGAAATCGATTTTTGAGGAGCGGGCACTGGCGATTTTTGTTATGCCCCCTTCCGTGGAAGAACTTCGCAGGCGGCTCGAGGGGCGAAATACGGATGCTCCTGAAGTGTTAGATCGCAGAATTGCCAAGGCGGAACTCGAATTGTCTTATGCTTCCCGTTTCGATCGTGTCATCGTAAACGACGATTTGAATGAAGCGGTTGAAGAGGCTTACGATCTGATCCACGAATTTGTTGAGCAATGATTCGTTCGGTTATATTGTATTTTGGTTCTTTCAACCCGATTCATTGCGGCCATTTGTCCGTAGCGGAGTATGTGGTGCGTGAAAAATTTGCGGACGAGATATGGCTTGTCGTCTCCCCGAACAATCCGCTCAAGGACGAGACAACCCTGATCGATGGGACTCATCGATTGAGAATGACGGAAATCGCGGTCGCATCGAGTCCATTGGCGGGGAAAATGAAAGTTTGCGATCTCGAATTCGAACTGCCCAAACCGTCGTACACGATCGACACGCTCGACGCATTGAAAAAATTATTCCCAACGATCCGTTTTTCCATCCTGAGGGGAGGAGATATCGTCGAACAGCTTCCTGCCTGGAAACAATGGCGTCGAATCTTGAGCGAGTATCCTGTCTTCCTTTATCCTCGCGACGGTTTTCAATGGCGGGGGGAAGCTGTTGAGTGGGGATTGCGGATACTCGAAAAGGCCCCGCATATGGATATCTCTTCGTCGGAGATACGTGAACGGCTGTATCGTGGCGAGGATGTTGCAACAATGTTGCCTGATCGGGTATATGAATATATCAAAAAGGAGAAGTTATGGGAAAGAGTGACGGACTGAACGGCGAAATCCTGCTGTTGACGGAAGCGATTGGTGAAACACCGGATGATGCCGGCCTCTATTTCGAACGCGGGAAGCTCTATTATCGCCAGAATGATTTCGGTCGGGCCATGAACGATTTCCTCAAAACGAAAGAACTGAACCCCGCTCATCCCGAGGCAGAAGAGTATGTCCGTATGGTTTGCGAGATATTGGAATTTCGCTATAAGGATATTTATAATCCGTGACAAGTCGTACGAAAAATGCCTATCTTTGTTCCCGATTTTATTAGGAGGGAACCCTATCATGAAACTCAATATTGCAATTTTGTCGGGAGGAAACTCCTCCGAGCGTGAGATCGCTCTGCAAAGCGCTGCCAATATCGCGGCGGCGATCGATCGGAACAAATATCGCGTTGCGACCATTGATGTCCACGGCTCCGATTGGAAAGGCCGGATCGAAACATCGCAACAGGATTGGCCGTTCGATAAAAACGATTTCTCGATGACCGTGGACGGTGAAAAAATCCGTTTCGATTATGCTTTTATCATGATTCACGGAACTCCTGGCGAAGATGGTAAACTCCAGGGCTATCTGGAGATGATGGGAATTCCATTCTCCTCCTGCGGGTCGGTTTCGTCGATGATTACTTTCGACAAGATTACCTGCAAGAGGACAGTTGCTTCGACCGGTGTCCACCTTGCCAAAGAGGTTTTGCTCCTGCCTGGAGACCGGATCGATCCCGAAGACCTTGTACGTCGGCTGGGCCTTCCGTTTTTCGTGAAACCGAATGCCAGCGGGAGCAGTTTCGGTGTGACGAAAGTGAAACGGATTGAAGATATCGTGCCGGCGATCGAAAACGCTTTCCGCGAGAGTGATGCCGTTCTTGCAGAAGAGTTCCTTGCCGGTCGAGAATTCGGGTGTGGTGTGATGGTCGCAGGGGGAAAGGAATATCGTCTTCCGGTAACCGAGATCGTCCCCAAAAACGAGTTTTTCGATTATCAAGCCAAATATACGGCCGGCTATTCGGAAGAGATAACACCGGCACCGATCCCGGAAGAATGGACGATTCGCATACAGGAGTACGCGATAGCTGCATATAAGGCGTGTCGATGCAGAGGTATCGTACGGGTGGATTTTATCGTGACCGATGATGGGACCCCGTATCTGATAGAGATCAATTCTATCCCCGGCATGAGCAACGGAAGTATCGTCCCAAAGCAAATCGCAGCGGCCGGAATCTCTGTCAGAGAATTGATCGACATCCTTATCGAGGATACGTTATGCAACCGACAATGATCGACATAGATGGGACGATCGTTTCGTCCGATATCCTTACCTCACGTTTCGCATGCGACCTGGGTCGATGTGGGGGCATGTGTTGTGTGGAAGGGAATGCGGGCGCTCCTCTGGAAGAGGAGGAACTGGAGGTGCTTGAACGTGAGTATTGCAATTACAAATCCTTTATGACTCCGGAGGGAGTTGCGGCCATCGAGAACCAGGGCTTTTTTGTGGTCGATGAGGACGGCGATCTGACCACCCCCCTGATCGACGGGGCGGAATGTGCCTATTCCTGTCGAGAAAACGGAGTGACATCATGTGCGATCGAACGTGCCTTTCGTGCAGGACAAACCGATTTCATCAAGCCCGTATCCTGTCACCTCTATCCGATTCGGGTCACGCGATTCGGGGACGGTTCTTTGGGCCTTAATTATCACCGATGGAATGTATGTGCTTCGGCAGTCATCCGTGGCGAACGTGAGCAGGTATGGCTTTACGAAGCCTTACAAGAACCGATTGTCCGGCGTTTCGGAACGGATTTTTACGAAGCATTGGCGGAAGCTAAAAAATTGATCGACCAAAACGGAGAGTTGCAATGAAAAGTTCGGAAATGTTGAAATGTCTGCTTGTCGCAGCACTGTTTTCCTCCTGCCCGTTTCGAGTGGACGCTCAAAGAAGAACGGCTGCACCCTCGCTCGAAGCATTGCCCCGCATTCCGATCGATACGCTCGATACGAACGACGGAATAGGTAAAGTCGTTATCTATACAAACAATACGTGGGAATATTTTTATCCGGACGAGGAGCGAATCGTCGCTAAAGAGATTTATCGTGAACATTGGGATACAACTCGAGTTTTTGCATATACGGATATCGAACTGTCTGACCTTCCAACTGTAACTGAACTTGAATTGATCGAAGATATCTCTCACTATCACAGTCCGATAGTTGGAAACGTCCTTTCAAAATACGGTGTTCGGAGAGGCCATCGACACCAAGGTGTGGATATTCCTCTCAAGGTGGGAGAACCGATCTATGCAACATTTGCGGGTAGGGTGAGATATTCGCGTTACAATACTGGCGGGTATGGGAATCTGGTAATTATTCGCCATGAAAACGGCCTTGAGACTTGGTACGCTCATTTATCCCGCCGTAATGTCAATTCCGGCGATTATGTGAAAGCCGGTACCGTAATCGGTTTCGGAGGAAATACAGGACGTAGCCGCGGTCCTCACCTCCATTTCGAAATGAGATACTGTGATCAGACTTTCGATCCGGAGAACCTGATCGATTTTCCTTCCGGCGATTTGCGTTATCAGACTTTTGAATTGAGGAAGTCCTACTTCAGCATCTGTTCCCGGGCATCGGAGAATCTGGAAGAGGAGGACTACGACGAACAGTTGTTGGCGGCTGAAGGATCCGTCACTTCTGAGGATATATTGGACAACATAGCCAAACAACAAGGATCGGACGATCGAACCCGTTTGGGGTCCTCTTCTTCGTCCGATCCTCTTTATCACACGATCCGCAAGGGTGAGAACCTCAGTCGAATCGCCAGAATGTACGGCACGTCGGTCCGCAGGCTGTGTGAATTGAACAACATCAAGGAGACTTCCGTGATCCGTTACGGTCAAAAATTACGCGTGCGTTAATACGTTCAGAGCGATGAGGGGAAATAGCGCATGTACTGCACGCGGGCTAACATTTCGTTATCGGCATCGCTGCCACCGCGAAGTATCCCTTTGAAATCCGGCACGGTTTTGTATCCGTTGGCTCTCATCCATTGTTTCATCTCATCGAGCATGTCACCGACGATTTTCAAACCGTTGATGTGCAAGGTGCTGCATACCTGAACGGCTGATGCGCCTGCAAGAATGGCCTTGATGGCATCGCGACCGCTGTGCACTCCGGTTGAAACGGCAATGTCCAAATCGGACAATACATCCGACATCATAACCACGTTGCGCAGGCTGTTTCTCAATTCGGAAGGATGGCTGAGATTATCGGCCGATTCAAAAGCGATCGTGTCGATATTAATGTCGGGTTCGAAGAAGCGGTTAAAAAGAACCACGCCTTTTGCTCCCCTGAAATAGATCTCTTGTGCGACATGGAGGATATTCGTGAAACGACTGCTCAATTTGACCGTGACAGGTATTCTTACTGTTCCGACAACGTCGGCAACAACATCCAGGTAACGTTTTTCAATTGTTTCGGGAGCGACTTTTGGATCGGTAGGCAGAAAAAATATGTTGAGTTCCAGAGCATCTGCACCGGCTTCTTCGATACGGCGGGCATATTCCGTCCATGTTCCTTTCCCGAGGCAGTTGATACTGGCTATAACTGGCAGATCGGTTGTTTTCTTAACCTGTTCGACAAGTGTCAAATGGTGCTTGATGTAATCGTCGCCGATATATCTTTTCAGGTAGTCGGCAGCTTCGGGCGAATCGGAGTAACGTTCGAGCATGGCGGCTTCACCGCTTATCTGTTCTTCGAATACGGATTTTAGGACTACACCTCCGATGCCTGCATCCTTCAGGGCCTGAATCCGGTCCAATGATGAGGTAAAGGGGGAGCTGCTGGCGAGTATCGGGTTCGCAAAGGCTATCCCGGCATAATTTACAGATAAATTACCCATGATTGATTTGATTTGTTATTATGATTAGAATTTAAAAAATTTCGTCAGAGGCGCTCGCCAAAAATCATACTGCCAATCCTCACCATTGTGGAACCGCATTCGACAGCGATATCGTAGTCGGCCGTCATACCCATGGAAAGGGTATCAAAAGGCATATCCGAACAATATGGTTTTAATTCCATGAAAAGATCTTTTACGGTCGTAAATTCTCGGCGGATAGTCTCAATATCTTGTGTCTGAGAGGCGATAGTCATAAGCCCTCTTACCCTTACATGATTGTATGCAAGGTGCTTGCCGTTTTTTATATAGATTTCGAGTTCATCAGGGAGCCAGCCGCTTTTTGTCTCTTCCGCGGCAACATGCACCTCCAAAAGCACATCGATCATACGCGCGTTCTTTTCGGCTTCGCGATCGATGACGGCCAATAACTTGTCGGAATCGACCGAATGGATCATTTCGACAAATGGGGCGATATATTTTACCTTGTTGGTTTGCAGGTGCCCGATCATATGCCAATGAATATCTTGAGGCAGGAGGTCATGTTTTTGTTTCAATTCCTGAACTCTGCTTTCACCGAATATCCTTTGCCCGGCCTCATACGCCTCGGCAATCGCATCGACAGGATGCATTTTGGATACCGCCACCAATGTGACGGATGACGGCAACTCGTCTTTCAATCTTTTTATTTGTGCGCCGATCGTCATTTTCTCATAAAAGTCAGCACGAAATTACACATAATTTCATTATTTTTGTCTCTTGTGTCGATTAATTTATAATTAAACCCGAATTTTGACCATGAGAAAACTTTTGTTCGCAACCGCTCTTTTGACGACGATATCGGCCGGCCGGGCCGACGCATGTACCAATTTTATCATCACCAAAGGCGCATCCACCGATGGATCGGTCATGGTCAGCTATGCGGCCGACTCGCATCAACTCTACGGAGCGTTGTACAAATATACCCCTGTGTCGAAACCTGCGGCAAATATTCCTGTTTACGAATGGGATACCGGGCGTTATCTCGGAGAAATTCCTCAGGCGGAACAGACCTATTCCACTGTCGGCAACATGAATGAGCATCAGGTAATCATCGGTGAGACCACTTACGGCGGTCGGGCCGAATTGCAGGACAGCACCGGAAAAATAGACTATGGATCCCTGATTTATATTGCACTTCAACGCGCGAAAACAGCTCGCGAAGCAATTGATATCATCGTCAATCTGGCCAATACGCATGGCTATGCGTCGAGTGGAGAATCTTTTTCGGTGGCCGACAAAAACGAAGCGTGGATCTTTGAAATGATCGGGAAAGGATGTCAAATCGTAAACGGCGAAAATGTCCGTCGCGGAATCGTCTGGGTGGCACGCAGGATCCCGGATGGATATATCTGCGCCCATGCGAACCAGGCCCGCATTACCCAATTCCCGCTCAACGATCCTGAAAACTGTCTTTATGCGCCCGATGTCATCACCTTCGCCCGCGAGATGGGGTATTACGACGGCCCGGATGAAGACTTCAGTTTCGCCGATGCCTATGCCCCGCTTGATTTCGCGACACTACGCAGTTGTGAGGCCCGCGTGTGGAGTTTTTTCCGCACGTTTGCTGCCGGCATGGATGCATATACGGATTATGCCATGGGCTACAATATCGACAACCGGATGCCTCTTTGGGTGAAACCGTCGGCTAAAATATCGCCGAAACAGGTGTTCGACGCCATGCGCGACCACTTCGAGGGCACCCCCATGGATATGACTGCCGATATCGGTGCGGGCGGAAGTCTTTGCCCGTATCGTTGGCGTCCGATGTATTTCGAGGTAGATGGTACGGAGTATCTCAATGAGCGTGCTACGGCTACCCAACAGACCGGATTCTGGTTCGTGGCGCAAGCCCGCAACTATTTGCCCGATCCGGTAGGCGGCATACTTTGGTTCGGAGTGGACGACGCCGGCACTTCTTGTCTGACACCGATATACTGCGGGACCACCAAAGTACCCGAATGCCTTCGCGAAGGCAACGGCCACATGACAGAATATTCCGAAACAGCCTCTTTCTGGATTTTCAATCGGGTTGCTCAATTCGCTTACTTGCGTTACGATTATATCGGTGCCGAGATTCGGAAGGTGATCGACCAATGGGAAAAAGAGAAAATCGTCGCCGTACTGGAACTCGACGAGGCCTTGACTTCTCGCAAAGTTTCACCCAAAAGGATTACCCGTGCCGTGACACGTTTCTCTGTCGATACGGCTCAGGAACTCTTCGACAAATGGGTGGAACTGGATAAATATTTGATGGTGAAATATATTGATGGCAATATCAAAAAACAGGTTGCAAACGGCGACTTTATGGATAACGGTTACGGGAAAAATATCCCTGCCGCTCCGCTACAACCCGGTTATAGTGAGAAGTGGAAACGTGCGGTTGCCGCAGATGAGGCCGCATCGCAGAAAAAGGTGATTTCGGAATAGGCCGTCCGATCGATTATTTATGTCAGGTATGAAATACGATATCATTGTTGTTGGCAGCGGTCCCGGAGGATATGTTGCAGCGATCAAAGCCGCACAGGAAGGATGCAAATGTGCTCTTGTCGAGTGCGCGTCACTCGGTGGCGTATGTCTGAATTGGGGATGTATTCCTACAAAGGCGATGCTCAAAAGTGCACAGATATATGCGTATGCACGTGCGGCGGAGAGCTACGGTGTGAAGGTGCCGGGGAATGTGGAGGTCTCGCTTGACAAGGTCGTCGCACGCAGTCGGATCGTCGCTGACACGATGAGCCGTGGAGTTGCCTTTCTGCTGAAGAAGAATGTGGTGGATGTGGTCGAGGGCCACGGGAGGTTGGCGGGAAAAGGATGTGTCGAAGTGACGGATCGCGAAGGGAATACCCGCATGCTTGAAGCGGATCATATCATTCTGGCGACCGGATCTCGGCCACGTGAGATGGATTTTATGCCCGTAGATGGGAAACATGTGCTTTCGTCGCGAGATGCATTACTGCTCGACAAATTGCCGGAAAGCATGGTTGTCGTCGGAACGGGGGCTATCGGTTGTGAATTCGCTTTTCTGTATGCCACGTTCGGCGTGAAGGTAACCATGATCGAGTATATGCCGGCCATTTTACCTTTGGCGGATGAAGAGGTGAGCCGTACGCTTGAGCGTTCTTTCCGAAAGCTGCATGCCACCGTATACACTTCCGCAACCGTAAAGAGCGTTACGGTCAATGCGGGAGGGAAATGCGATGTGGTCGTCGAGAGCAGAAAAGGAATTGAAACCCTGACCGCAGATGTCGTATTGTCTGCCGTGGGAATAAAATCGAATATCGAGAATCTTGGTTTGGAAGAGCTCGGAGTTACCGTAGAACGAGACAAAATCATCGTCGATACCTGTTATCGGACCAACATTAAAGGGATCTATGCGATCGGTGATATCGTGGCGACTCCTGCTTTGGCACATGTGGCATCGGCCGAGGCGATCTGTTGTGTGGAGGCAATTTGTGGAAAGAATCCCGCCCCGATAGACTATACGGCAATTCCATCCTGCGTGTATACCACCCCTGAAATTGCAATGGTGGGGCTTACTGAAAAACAGGCTCTCGAACAAGGGTTCGAGATCAAGACCGGACGTTTCCCGTATACGGCCTCCGGCAAGGCGACTGCCGCAGGTGATCGGGACGGTTTCGTCAAATTACTTTTCGATGCGCGTACCGACAAGCTGCTCGGAGCCCATATGATGGGAAGCAATGTGACGGAGATGTTGTCCGAACCGACTCTGATGAAACGGTTGGGAATCACTGCACGCCAACTTGCAGAGGTCATCCATCCCCATCCGACCATGAGCGAAGCGATTGCCGAAGCTGCTGAGGCTATTGACGGTAAAGCAATTCATATCTGACAAACTGCAAACCGCAATGATTCGAATCGAGGGATTGAGCCGTCCGGGAGGGAGTGTGAACGAAGATGCCATCTGCTTCAAAACAAGGCAGTATGCGGTTTTGTTGGATGGGTCGACAGGGGTGAACGGCAACGTGATCCCCCAATCGAAATGGGGGTACAGGTGGAAGTCGGATGCACAGTGGCTCGTACATAATTTCCTGAAAACATGGCGGCGTATGTACGACCGCACATTGCCGACCGAAGAACTCGTACGACGTTGTATCCACAGGCTTCGGACCATGTATGAAGCATTGGATATTCCCGACGCGTTACGAACGAAAGAGCACCAGCCTACGGCTTCGTTGATGATCGCCCGTCGTTTGCACGGCCGAAACCGGATCGAATTATTCAGCCTAGGAGATTGCTATGCCTATGTAGAAGAGTCGAACCGTCTAAAGGTGGATGTTTTTCATGACGGGACGGTGACGAAACTCGATCGGCAAGTGCTCGAAAAGGCACAAACAATAGCTCGGGAAAACAGGATTTCATTGAAACAGGCCTGTGAATCGGAACCGATCAGGGGGATGATTCGTGAACACCGCGCCTTAAAAAATACGCCTGAGGGATATTGGGTGCTCGGGTTGGCAGAAGAGGCTGCCGATCATGCGCTCCGCAAGGAGTATCGCGACGAAGAAATCAGTACCCTTCTTCTCTGTTCCGATGGTATGAATGCCTACACGGAGTACACACGATGTCAAGATGACAGCCGTGAATTCATGGATCGTGTAAAGAGACTCGGAATTAAAAAAATATACGAGACCTTGCGGAATGCGGAGAACGATGACGAGGATTGGGACCGTTTCCCCAGACTCAAGGCGCACGACGATGCTTCGGCATTGTTCCTCTATATTCGCAACAGCAATTTGATGCAGACATTAAACGTATGGATTCACCGGGTTAAAGGCAAGACGGAAGGCCTATGGATGACTTTCGGAATTAAACGAGGTTATGTTTGGGCATTTTTTCTGCTGGCCATTCTGTTGATTCTTCGTTTCGGAGGTAGCCGTTTCGGTGCGCAATTCGATTTTCAGTGGATCGATGATGCCTTTTTGTTGCCGATCCTGACTGTACTCGGTACCTTTTTGAAATCGATTATCGATTACAGATCGTTCGGTTATACGTACTATTATGTCCGTGATAATGCATATCGGGAGAACGTGTTGCGAAAGGTCCGTCTTACGGAAAAACAGATCGATGCCGGATATGCTGTCAGAGAGTTTCACAACGGCACTTCGATTGAAAAATATGTGATCAGTGAACGTATCAACCGATATTTGTACAACAACCGGAACATATATATCCATGATGTTAAAAGCCGTTATCGGATAACATCTGAAGTGGCGAATTTTATCCCATATGTGTTAAAGCAGACATTGAACAGTAAGCGGGTAGCTTTCAATGGAAAACTTCTCCGTCAGATGCAGGACATTTATCCCGATACCCGTTCGGTTAATGTTCAGAAAGTGGGCTATTTCGACACACAGTGCACGAATGAGTTGGTTTATAAAAAGATAAAATCCTACTCCTCTCTCGAATACGAATTTTTCGGTGATAAATTGCTGATCGGGTCGGAAAACCGCCTTTATGATCTGGACAACAGCGTCTGTGCGAACCATATCGGAATCTCGACATTGGCAATTACCCGAAACAATCAAATATTGATCGGTGTTCAGGGACGTTTTTCGAAAGCGAATGCAGGACGGCTCGCTCCGTCCGGTTCAGGTTCGTCAGACTACAAGGACATTAAAAAAAACCGTAATCGCTTTGCACTGCTCAAGGAACTGGTTGTCAATTTTCGTCATTTGCTCGGGTATGTCGACTACCGTTTCCGTCAACCTCAGACATTACATCAGGTATTGATCCGCGGGATGGAAAGGGAACTCTGTGAAGAGTGCAATTACAACAGACCGAACCGGATCAACAGCCGTTTGATCGGGTATGTCCGCTTGCTCGAACGGGGTGGGAAACCGGACTTTTTCGGCATCAGCTACATCGATGACGATCTGCTGCCATCACGTACAGCATTGCGTCATTCGGAGACCGGATTGATGGATTCGATCCTTTACGTGCCTTTCAAAAACACGGCCGAAATTCCCGATGTGCTCGAACGATTCGTACAGAATACGGATTACAAGTGTTCGATACAGGTGCATATCTTGATTCGCATTATCCGTCAGTTGAATGCAACGATCCAGAGTGGCGATATCTTCAAAGATTTGATAGAAAGCCGACAGTTCAAGAGCTGACAAGATCCGAAACCGGCCTTCTTCCCACCGGTATGGCTGAGGCAGTCGTCCGAGTGGAAGATATTCAGCCGACATTGTCATCCGGACTCAATATCTCGTCAGGGTATGAAACATCCGTAAGAAAGAGTCCTTGTGCCGGTGCCGAACTGCTCGACAGGGAGAGGTCGCGAGCGGCTATGATGTCGTGGAAACGGTCCGGCGTTATCTTGCCGCGACCGACATCGACCAAAGTGCCTACGATGGCACGAACCATGTTTCTTAAAAATCGATTGGAACGGATGACGAACGTTTGACCGTTCTCCGTCTTGTGCCATTCGGCGAAAGTGACATTGCAGATGTTTGTCTTGTTGGCGGAGTTGAGTTTTGCAAAGGAGGTAAAATCGTCGAATCGCAACAAGCTGGCCGCTGCCCGGTTCATCGCCTCTACATCCAATGGAACATAGTATTGCCATGTGGTCTCTCTGGTGAAAGGATCCTTGACCGAAAGCATGTGGTATGTATACTCTCTTGAGAGGGCATCGAATCGGGCGTGTGCATGGTCCGACACCTTGAAAATCCGCTTGGCAGCCATGTCGGGCGGCAGCATCAGATTGAGGCTGCGACAGGTGTGCATTGGATCGACGATCTCCGACAGCGTATCGAAATGAGCGAAGTATTTGGATGCATGTACTCCGGTATCCGTCCTCCCGGCTCCGGTCAAGCGAATCTCCTGCCCGAGAATCGAGGACAGCGCTTTTTGAAATGTGTCCTGAACGGATGGCGCATTACGCTGAATTTGCCAGCCGTTGTAGCGGGTCCCCTTGAAGCAGAGTTCCAAAAAATAGCGCATAATTTAATACATGGATTTTACGTTCTGCAAAGGTAATATTTCGTACGGGAAAAATATTTATGACAGAACTTTTATTATCGGGGTCAAAGCATTACCTTTGTCTGATTGTTGTTAAAGAATACACGGGATGAAAATAGCATTGGTCGGATATGGGAAAATGGGCCGTGAGATCGAGACGGTGGCAAAAGCGAAAGGGCACGAGATAACCCTTATAATCGATGAACGGAATACAGATCAGTTGGATGCCGAACATTTGTCCGGTATCGATGTCGTGATTGAATTTTCGACTCCTCAAACGGCCTGTCACAATGTGGTAACCTGTCTTCGATACGGTGTGCCGGTGGTCTGTGGAACAACGGGCTGGGGCGATCAACTCGATGAAGCCAAGCGCTATTGTCAGAAAATGGGCGGTGCATTCTTTTATGCATCGAATTACAGTGTAGGTGTAAACCTTTTTTTCCGACTTAACGAACAGTTGGCACGGATGATGAACCGTTTCCCGGGTTATGAAGTGTCAATGCGTGAAGTGCACCATACTCAAAAAAAAGATGCTCCCAGCGGTACGGCCATTACCCTTGCCGAACGAATCGTCGCATGGCTTGATCGCAAATCAGGATGGACGAATGAGCCGGAGGCGAAAACCGATCGTATTGCAATCGTTTCCGAACGTACCGGAACGGTTCCCGGAATTCATGAAGTGCGTTATGAGTCCGCAGCCGATATCATAACCGTATGCCACGAGGCGAAAAGCAGAAAAGGTTTTGCCGAAGGTGCCGTACTGGCCGCGGAATTCATACAAGGTAAACAGGGAATCTTTTCCATGGATGACATGTTGGATATAAATGACTAAAACGGATTTTTATGACTGTATTAAAACGGATATTCGGTAATAAATGGGTGAAGTTCGGACTCGTAACGACTCTATATGTATTATGGTTCGTGGTATGGTCTCGGAATCTTTGGTGGTTGTTCGGTGTCCCTGTTATCTACGACATCTATATTTCGAAATATCTGTATCGCTGGTTTTGGAAAAAACACAAGGAACGCAAGGCAGTCAGCAAAACATATCGGGAAGTAAGTGGTTGGATCGAAGCGATTGTTTTTGCGGTAATCGTTGCATCGTTGATCCATATCTATGTATTCCAAATGTACAGGATACCTTCATCATCGATGGAGAAGTCTTTGTTGGTGGGAGATTATCTCTGTGTAAGCAAGATCGCTTATGGCCCTCGCATGCCAAATACGCCGGTTGCATTCCCTCTGGTACACCACACGATGCCGTTTTCCAGAACAAAAAAGTCATTTTCCGAGATTATTCGTCTCCCATACAAACGTTTGAAAGGCCTCGGTGACGTGCAACGCAATGATATTGTGGTTTTCAATTTCCCGGCAGGAGATACTGTGCTGTTGGAAAATCAGGCGGTGACTTATTACGACGTATTGCGAGAATTTCAAAATGCGTATGGAGATCGGGAAGGGCGAGAGGAGTTGAACCGGCGTTTTACGGTGATTTCCCGTCCTGTCGATAAACGGGAACATTATGTGAAACGATGTGTCGGAATGCCTGGCGACACGTTACGAATCATTTCTTCGCAACTTCTCATAAACGGTGAACCGCAGGAAGATGTTCCTGGCAGACAGTATCTTTATTTTATCCGTACGACCGGAACGCCGATCAGTCGTTCGGTGTTGGAAAAAATGGGAATTTCGAAAGATGACATTTCATATAACCGTGAAGCGCGCAGTTATACGCTTCCGTTGACAGATGAGAATCTTGCAAAGATAAAGGCGATGAAAAATGTGGTAGAGGTCATCAAGTATGAAGCTACCGAGACGGGATATGTTTTTCCGCACGATGAGCGATATCCCTGGAACGAAGACAACTTCGGACCGCTATGGATCCCAAGAAAAGGGGCGACCGTGACCCTGACAGAAGACAACCTCCCACTTTATCGACGTATTATCGAAATATACGAAGGGAACCAACTCGATGTCAAAGAAGATGGTATATATATACACGGCAATAGAACTGATAGTTATACATTCAATATGAATTATTACTTTATGATGGGTGATAACCGTCATAA
>CASDWR010000106.1 GCA_949284665.1 uncultured Rikenellaceae bacterium
ACCCCCATAATGAACATGAAAAACGGGAACACCAAATCCGTCGGCGTTATTCCGAACCAATCGGCATGCCTCAACGGTGCATAAACATGAGTCCATGATCCGGGATTGTTGACCAGCAACATCCCTGCGATCGTAATGCCACGCATTACATCCAATGCAAGCAATCTCTCTTTCTTTTCCATAAATAAAATCTATAACTGTTTTCAACATTGAATCTTTCCCATCGATTCCGACCTGCAAACAGGCTCCGAACGCCTTACGATATACCCGGACGAAATTTCCCTTCTACCGCTATCAGCTTTTTCGTTGCTCACACGATCCCCACTTGGCACCGCACGTTTTACTTCAAAATCAACCTTCTGCCTGACACGATTCTCCCGCGACCATACCTCGGAAACAAAGACGAAAGATCGCGAAACGATCGTAACACCCGTCCTTTCTCACCTTAACCCGAACGGCATCAATCGATCAACTGAACCGGTCGGGGCCGCCCGACCTCCCCTCGCTCACGGCCGGCAGGCTCGGCATGACGTTGCGGATCCCGATAGTCATAATAATAGATACCGTTCCTTTCAAGATCTTCGTAAACAAATCGCATCCGTTGTTCGAAATCATCGAAATCCTTTCGTTCGGGAAGTGTCCATGCAGACTCGGCAAGCGCACAAAGCCGCGGCCAGACCATAAAATCGAGACGTTTGCCATAAGGTATTCGTTCGGTCCATGCATTGGCCTGTATTCCTATCACATGTTCCACCGCTCGATCCGGCAAATCCATCTGCTGCAAAAGAGCGTCGGGAAACGCATACAGGTTATCTAACCGATTGTAGGCTCCAGCCCACACCCTGCCCCATTTGTGATCGGGATGTTGTATGAAATCGAAATAGCACGGCACTCTTGGACAAAGGACGGTTTCATACCCCTCGACAAGTGCAGTATACAAAGCTTCAGGCTTGTTGTGACGCCACCAAAAAACAGTCGTTGACCGCCGTGCATCCAATTCCACCACTTCATCCCAACCCGCAGGTCGTTTCCCCAGGCTGCAAATCGTATCGGCTATTCTGTCCATGAAATACTTCTCCGCTTGTCTCAATGCCTCGAAACCCTCGCGGTCCATGAGCGCCCGGGTCGCGGCATTCGTCCGCCAGGATTCGATACCCATGGCAACCTCATCTCCACCGATGTGCAGGCCGGATGAAGGGAATAAAGAGACGACCTCACGCAATACCCTTCCCAAAAACACATACGTCTCTTCCTTGCCCGGATTGAAAGTAAATTCACCGTATTGTTCAGTAGGCCCTCCAGAATATTCAGGATAGGCCCTGTTGGAGGCATTGGCATGTCCTGGCATATCCACCTCGGGAATCACCTCGATGTGGCGGGCGGCAGCATATGCCACAATCTCACGAATCTGCTGCTGCGTATAGTACGCTACGCTGTCCGATTCCGGATTGCTCCAGCAACCGCGGCCACCGATCTCGGCCAACCGCGGGTACGCCCCGATCTCGATACGCCATCCCTCGGAATCGGTCAGATGCCAATGGAACCTGTTCAATTTGTAATAGGCCATTCGATCGAGAATTTGACAGACTTTTTCGAATCCGAAAAAATGTCGGGCTTCATCGAGCATAAAACCCCGCCATTGATAACGCGGCGAATCCTCGACCTTCACGCAACCGATCGTCCCTGTTTCCTCGCCTGCCGCCTTTAGTTGCAACAAGGTAACGATTCCGTAAAAAACTCCCGCGGCATCCGATCCGATGATTGTTATTCCTTCAGATGACACCTCCAAGGTATAAGCCTCCCGATTAGCGTTGTCAAAATCGGCAACCTTCAATACGATGTCAACATCTCTCCCGTCCAATGGACGGATGGTATTTCCAATCCCGGCAGCCGACAACTTTCCGGATAAATACTCGGCCTCATTTCGGAGACCTTCTCCGTAAGCGATGACCGGCTCGGCAAACACATATTCCCCGTCACACACTATCGCCTGACGGGGTAACGGGACCACCGGGATATTGCCCCAAAGGGCTCCGGCAGACAACAGAACCGCAAATATCGGAAAAAGGAACTTCATCTCATTAAATGTCAGTAGTTTCGTATTGTACGGAAAGTCTCCTCTCAACGGCAGAAATCCGTCCCCTTTCCCACGACTCTCGAACGATCGACGATCGCCACTTTACAAGACGGCTTCAACCTTATTACAAAGGAAACCGATTACGCAACATAAATTTATCATTTCCCGTCAATCGATCTGCATTTTCCGTCAAAACCGCGAATTACGAGGCAAACGATCATCCGCTCCGCGGCACCCAATATCCTCGACCGGACAAAAGCGCACTCCTCGCCCAAGAGACACCCCCCCCCGAATTATTCGAGATTCAATTCCCCGAAAAACTCCGGCAAATGGAAGTTCGGTTTCGGAAAGACGATCGGACTCCAACTTAAATAGTGCGGATGCGATGTCTTATCGCCACATTTAAAGAAATTGACTCTCAACTTCGCAGGCAGTGTTTCAGGGGTAAATCCGAAAACTTCAAATGGAATTCCCGCAACGAGATGCCAAAAGAATATTCCAGACCGCTCCTCGAAAGCGGTTCTTTGCACCGACGTGTGTCGGATGATCCGGCCGATCTCTTCCGGCTGCAGGAAAACCCGGTCCTCGGCACAGGTTCTTTTCGATGCCAGACAGGTGCCGATACAATTGAATTCGAAGTTGTAATAGAGCGGAGAGGCCGGATCCCCCACAAAAAACTCCACACAACTGTCCTGCCATACCGGATCATTTGAATTTGCGAAAACAGCCTTCAAGTCGAGACCCTCGACATGGTACGAGACAAAAAGGTGCCGTTCGGAACGTGCAACGTCGAATGCCACCACCGGTTTGTATGGATACGCATCGGGCCAGTTGACACAACCCACATAGTCGCGCGAGGCTCCCGTCTCCATTGCCAAAAGCAAATCCTGGAACGACATGCGATCCAACCCGGGAATAAAAGGGGCAAAAATGGTTTTCATATACTGCCAGATAATTAGTTGTTTCCGGAAAGGTAAAACAAATTTTTCAATTTTCTGACTTTTTCGGACAACAACGACGCTTATTGAGGTAAGATGTTCGCTTTTTGAAGCAGGCCTTTCTGACTTTCTCTCTTTTTTTGTAAAAGTTTTTGAAGTATTTTTCGGATAATATTGCATTTCCGACAAATCATCGGGGCGCCTGAATTCTTAACACATCTATACTATGGCAACAGACATCTATGCAAACCAACAACAGAAAAAGACTTCCATAATGGCCATGTTCATTTTGGGGTTGATGTTTTTCATATTCGGGTTCACGTCGTGGATCAATTCTATGCTCGTACCCTTCTTCAAGGCAGGATGCGAGCTCAACCACTTCCAATCCTACCTGATCGTTTTCGCCATGTATTTCGCCTACCTGATCATGGCTCTTCCGGCAGGAAACATTCTCAAGAAAATGGGTTATAAGAAGGGAATCATGATCGGCTTTTTTACGGTAGCGCTCGGTGCCCTGACATTCCTGCCCGCAGCCATATACAGATCCTATCCCCTTTTCCTGATCGGATCGTTCATCATGGGTCTCGGCTCAGCCACACTGCAATCTGCAGCCAATCCCTACGTGACGGTTATCGGCCCATTGAGCACGACGACCAAACGAATGGCCATCATGGGGATCTGTAACAAATTCGCCGGACTGGTCGCACCGCTTCTCTTTGCCGCCGTAATCTTTACACCGACCGACGAAAAGACTTTCGCTCTGTTGGAAACCGCTACGCTCGATCCTACGACCAAAGCCGCAATGCTCGACGAACTCGTTCGCAGAGTGATGGTTCCGTATGGCATATTTGCCGCTTTCCTGATTTGCGTGGGTCTGGGTATCCGCTTTTCGAAACTGCCCGAAATAGACCTCGCCGAGGAGAATAAGGCAATGGATTCGGAACACAGCCAGGGCAAGACCTCGGTATTCCAATTTCCGTATCTCATTCTGGGTGTTCTCGCCATGTTCCTGCATATCAGCACACAGGTGGTTACTGTCGACACCATCGTCAGCTATGCCAGTTCCTTCGGAATCAACATGATCGATGCAAAGGTATTCCCGACCTACACGTTCGCACTCGTCATTCTCGGCAACGTCCTGGGAGCGCTGCTCATACCGAAGGTCATTTCGCAAACACGCATGTTCCAAATATGCTGTACCTTAGGGCTGTTGCTTTCAATCGGAGTCGTATGGGGAACCCGAACCGTGAATTTCATGGGTTTCAATGCCGGAATGTCGATCTGGTTCCTTGTTGGTCTCGGTCTGGCGAACAGCCTGATATATGCAGGCATCTGGCCTCTCGCGATCCGAAATCTCGGCCGTTTCACCAAAACCGGCTCATCGATGCTGATTATGGCTCTCTTCGGCAATGCCGTCACACCATTGATCTACGGTGCAATCGTCGACGCCTACACTCCGAAAGTCGCTTATTTCTGGATTCTGCTTCCCTGTTTCCTCTATTTGACCTGGTATGCCTTCTGGGGTTATCGGATTACTTCATGGAAACCGGCCATTCGAAACAAATGACCCTTGCCAACCGCAAAATGAAAGAGTCTTATTCACAATAAATCATTCCTTGCATGAAAACCAAAATATTCAACGGAGTACTCATCACTCCCTACCGTAATCGCGGACTGGGATACGTGGTCACGGAGAATGGTAAGATCGTCGATATCGGTACGGGTAATCCCGACATACCAGACTGTGAGGAGATCGATGCCAAGGGCAAATACATCGCCCCGGGATTCATCGACATTCACACACACGGAGCCGGAAACCACGACTTCATGGACGGGACGGTGGATGCTTTTCTCGGAGCAGCGAGAATGCATGCCACACACGGGACCACGCTGCTCTATCCCACCACGCTGACAAGCACGAATGAACTGCTGTTCGAAACATTCGACCTTTACGAAACAGCAAAAGCCGCCAACAAAGAGGGATCGGCTTTCGGTGGACTGCATCTCGAAGGACCCTATTTCGCCCCCGAGCAAAAAGGGGCACAAGACCCGCGCTACCTGCGCAACCCGGTTCCGGAGGAATACAATGAAATCTTCGAACGAGGCAAGGGTATTATTGCACGGTGGAGCCTTGCTCCCGAACTCGAGGGGGCATTCACTTTCGGACGCGAACTGGTCAAACGAGGTATCATCCCCGCCATCGCTCATACGAACGCCCTCTATGAAGAGGTTGAAGAGGCTTTCGAAAACGGTTTTCACCTGCTGGTGCACTTCTACTCCTGCATGTCGACCATCACCCGCAAAAATGCGTTGCGTTATGCAGGCGTAATTGAAAGCGGTTACGGCATAGAAGAAATGAACATGGAGATCATCGGCGACGGCATACACGTACCCAAACCATTGTTGAAAATCGTATACGGTATCAAGGGTGCAGAACACATCGCACTCGTTACCGACTCGATGCGCGGTGCCGGCATGCCCGAAGGCCGGAACTACATGCTGGGCAGCCTTAAGGACGGGCAAATGATGAAGGTTGTCGACGGAGTGGCCAAACTCCTCGACGAATCGGCTTTCGGCGGCAGCGTGGCGACAATGGACCGTTGTGTACGGACAATGTACAAAACGGCCGAAACTCCCCTGACCGATGCTGTCCGGATGGCTACCTCCACTCCGGCCCGGATCATGGGCATCTCGGAAAAGAAAGGAAGTTTGGTCCGCGGAA
Source organism: uncultured Rikenellaceae bacterium (assembly GCA_949284665.1). GTDB lineage: Bacteria > Bacteroidota > Bacteroidia > Bacteroidales > Rikenellaceae > Tidjanibacter. The sequence continues at coordinate 5,738 of CASDWR010000106.1, forward strand.
AAGATGCGGATATCGTAATCTTCGACGACAACATCAACATTGCCATGACAATGATCAACGGCAACATAATTTACATGGCCTAACCTAAACAGTAAAAAGCAATATGAAAGAGTTGAAAATAGACAATCTCACGGTAAAGATTTTCGATACCAGAGAGGAAATGGGCCGGGAAGACAGCCGGCTGGCTGCTGAAAAGATTAAAAAACTGCTCTCCGAAAAAGAGACCGTGAATATCCTTTTCGCCGCAGCGCCGTCACAGAATGAATTGCTCGACAATTTGTGCGAGGAACCGGGCATCGACTGGGAAAGAATCAATGCATTCCACATGGATGAATACATCGGACTCCCGGCAGACGCACCGCAATCATTCGGCAACTATCTGAAAAATAGAATCTTTAGCAAAAAACCGTTCCGTAAGATATTTTATATCAACGGAATCAGCGACGACCCGAAAGTAACCTGTCAGAAATATACGGAACTTCTGAAAGAATATCCTCTGGATATGGGGTTCTTCGGTATCGGAGAAAACGGGCACATCGCATTCAACGATCCTCCCGTAGCTCTGTTCGATGACCCGCAAGACGTTAAAGTCGTTGAACTCGATGGCATCTGCCGTCAGCAGCAGGTTAACGACGGTTGCTTCAAATCGCTGGCTGAGGTACCTACCCATGCTATTACATTGACGGTTCCTACGCTGTTCAAAGTGCCGGTCATCATCTGTACGGTCCCGACATCGAACAAGGCTAAAGCCGTTCGTGAAATGGCATACGGACCGATCGCTTCCTCGTGTCCGGCTTCCATTCTTCGACGTCATCCCGATACTACGGTATTCCTCGATAAGGCAAGTGCATCGCTGCTTTGAATGGGTGAGAGAGCCTATCGCACGATGAAAGGGAACATCGGGGCCGTATTTTGCACAAAATCATGAACCGACTGGTCAAAATATTGGTTATCACTGATTTTGACAGCAGATATAGTCGGGATTTGCTCAAAGGTATCGTACGTTACTCACAAACTGTAGGAGGATGGGCATTTTATCGAATGCCCATCCTCAATCGTATTGTCCACGAGGGGGAAGAGATTGCCGAATGGGTATCCAAATGGGGAATCGATGCAGTGGTCGTACTGATGAACTACGGCGACGTAAAACGGATTCCCGAACTTGGAATTCCCTCGGTCGTGCAGAACTACCGCAATCGAATATCCGGGGCATGCAATATACGCGGAGCATACAGAGAGACCGGCAGTATGGCTGCCGATTATTTCATAAATCTGGGATACAGACATTTTGCTTTCTACGGTAATCAGCATTCGGTATGGTCGAACGAACGGTTCGCGGGCTATCGTGACCGACTCACCGCAAAAGGGTTCCCCCTTGTTCATCACTATCTCGAGTCATCCGACATCAAAGAGATTCGGACACAAGATCTCGACGCAGTCGGCCGATGGCTTAAAAATCTTCCGCACGAGATCGCGCTCCTTGCCTGCGACGACCGTTATGCACTGCACATCTCGGAAACATGTCGGATAAACGACATCGCCGTTCCCGACGACATCGCCATTCTCGGAGTCAACAACGACGAACTAATATGCAACATATCGACCCCCTCGCTCTCTTCCATCCTCATCGATACCGAGAATGCCGGATATGCCGCTGGTGAAGCATTGCATGAAATGCTCAATGGCAATCTTTCCGAACCGATCGATATCATTGCTCCTCCGTCGCAGGTAATCTCACGCGGATCGACTCAAAAATATATCATAAAAGACAAACAGGTAATGCGAGTGGTAGAGTTCATCGAAACGAATTATTCCCGACCGCTCACGGTTCCGAAACTCCTCGATCTGGTTCCTGTTTCGCGCAGGGTATTCGAGAAGCGTTTCAAGGAACATACCGGTATGCCGATTTACCAATTCTTACAAACCTATCGAGTAGAACGTCTGGCAGGGTTGCTCACAACGAGTGATCGGCCGATCGAAGAACTCGCACACGCCTGCGGTTTTGCTGGGCACAAAAATATCTCGCGCATATTTGTACGCTACACGGGCATCACACCATCCGAATTTCGGAACCAATTCCATTCCGGGAAAAACAGGAAGGACATGGAGAGACAATGGCCCCGTCAAACGTGCTCCGAATAGAAAGCGACAAACACTCCCCAGCCTAACAGAACGACCACCCTACCAAGACAAAGCCCAAAAGTGGGGTGTTGTAACCCCAACGCACCACTGTCTTGCAAATATTGGCCGCGATACACTCGATTTCCTGGAAAAACAAACGGTCAGGATCGTCCCGAGAATTTTTCGATCGATTTCCCGTACATATTTTACCGGGAAATCCTATCTTTGTTCGGAATATTCGATTCACACCTCAAACAATCCGAACAAATGTACGCAAATCTTATTCATCCCGCAGGAATTACACTGTTGACATGTTGCGCGGGAATCTCGACACTCGAAGCGGCCAAGCCGCAACCTGAAAACAACCGGACCGGCCGGCCTACCAACTTCATCATCATTCAAATGGATGATATGGGCTACGGCGACCTTACGGTCACCGGTGCCATCGGATACCGCACCCCCAATATAGACCGTCTCTGTGCCGAAGGCATGCGTTTTACCAATTATTACAGTGCCTCACCGGTCAGCAGTGCTTCGAGAGCAGGGTTAATGACGGGTTGCTATCCCACAAGGATCAATTTCCCAACGGTTCTCGGGACTTCGTCGAAAGTAGGACTTCACCCCGACGAGGAGACCATCCCAGAAATACTTAAGCCTCAGGGATATGTTTCCTGTATCGTAGGCAAATGGCATTTGGGACATTACCCTGAATTTCTACCTCTCAACCATGGATTCGACGAATATTTCGGACTACCCTATTCGAACGACATGTCACCATACAACCCCAATTCGAAAAAGAAACTCCCGCCATTGCCGCTTTTCGAAGGGAATGAAATAGTGGACCCAAATGTGACCCCGGAAGATCAGGACATGCTAACCACCATGTACACAGAACGAAGCATACGTTTCATCGAAGAAAATCGCAACCGTCCCTTTTTCCTTTATCTGGCTCACTCGATGCCGCATGTTCCGCTCCACGTTTCCGACAAATTCCGCGGGAAAAGCGAACAGGGACTTTATGGTGATGTGATGATGGAGATCGACTGGAGTGTCGGAGAAATTCTGAAAACACTCGAAAAATACGGTTTGGAGGAGAATACCCTGATTATCTTTACTTCAGACAACGGTCCCTGGCTCAACTATGGCAATCATGCCGGGTCGGCCGGAGGTTTGAGAGAGGGCAAAGGTACTACCTTCGAAGGGGGACAACGTGTAGCATGCATCATGAGATGGCCGGGGAAAATTCCTTCCGGGACAGTCAACAACCATTTGGCTTCCTCCATCGATCTGCTTCCAACTTTGGCAGATATCTGCGGAGCGACACTCCCGGCACACAAGATAGACGGCGTCAGCTTGCGTCCGATGCTCGAAGGTGATTTTGATGCAACACCCCGCAAATATTTTCTTTTTTACTACCGTAAGAACGATCTTGAAGCGGCACGCAACGAACGGTTCAAATTGGTATTACCCCACATGTACAGAACTTACGAACACAGCGTACCGGCCAATGACGGAGTACATGGTACCATGGGCCCACGAGTTGCCGCACCGTATGCACTTTACGACCTGCGTCGCGATCCGGGTGAACGCTACGACGTACAGACTATTTATCCGGATGCAGTCAAAGAATTGATGGAAATCGTTGAAAAGGCGCGCGAGGACATAGGAGACGACCTCACCGGACATCCAGGGTCCGGACGTCGCCCGGTCGGCACCTTATCCGACAGCGAGTGATATCGTATCGTCATCGTCCCAAAATGCTCCGGGAAAATTGAGTACAAAACAGGGAGGAGAAAAGGATCTCCTCCCTTGTTTTATGGGATCGAACTTTATCACTCAATTATCCAGTGTCAACTCCCGTTGACGACACCTTTTCGCAGCAAACGGATAATCAACCCGAAGGAAAATGATCCACAACGATCCGTAAAAAGGGAAAAAATTCGTCGAATCAGTGTGTCTAAAGCCGACAATAATCATTTCCGACCAGCCCGGAAACAAGCCCCTTGTTATCTATTTTTATCTGTCGCCGGCTTTCCGTTTGCCGCTTGCCCTTGAACCGGGGCAGAAGATCCGGCCCATGGATGTACCACTCGTTTTCGAGGACACACTCGACAACCGATCTCCCAAGTGCTGCGAGGCATTGTTCCCGTAAGACCTGAGGCGATCGAATAACAACGAATCATTCTTTCCCCAACAGATTAAAAAGGAATATCGTCTACCGGTGTCTCATTGTACGGTTCTTCGGATGCTTCAAATGGGGGCAGGTCCGGGACGGGTGACACAACCTCCTCGGCCGGGGTCATCCGATTCATTTTCCATGCACGTGCCTCGGTGAACCAGCGACCGTTGTATTCCCTCGACTCTACATTCACCGAGACGGTAACCTTCTCGCCTTCTCGCAACGACATGGCGTCTTGTGCTCTGTCGCCCCAAAAACCCACACAAATTTTCCGATTGAACTCATTGGGCAGTTCGAACACCACTTCCTGTTTGGTCCATTCACCCCGTGCGCTCGTACCTTTTACCACGGGCAATACTTTATATACGATTCCTTCAAATTCCATATTTCACTCCTTCATCGACATTCAAACAATATCCGCTTGGCTGATCGACATGAACGAACAACCGTCCGAACGCGGACCGCTATGCTTCGGTTATGCGGATCGAAAGGATCTTATCGCCCTGCCGAATGTCGTCGATTACATCGAGACCTTCGACCACTTTGCCGAAACAGGTATGCACCCCATCCAAATGTTGCGTATTGGCACGGTTGAGACAGATAAAAAACTGGGAACCACCCGTATCCTTTCCCCGATGCGCCATGGAGAGAACCCCACGGTCGTGATACTGCCTCGGAGCCGACGTTTCGCAGCGGATCGTATATCCCGGTCCACCAGCTCCCGTCCCGAATGGGCAACCGCCCTGAATTACAAAATCGGGGATAACCCGGTGAAAGATCAGCCCATCATAAAATCCAGATTCCGACAGTTTTACGAAATTGGCTACTGTTCCCGGCGTCTCTTTCTCATATAATTCCGCTTTCATGACCCCTTTTTCGGTCGTAATCACTGCATATTTCATATCATTCGATTTATTTGTCAAAAATAGAAAAAAAGTGCGACACTCGAAACGACCGTCGCACTTTTCGATGATTTCCGTAAACGGGCTATTTCTTCTCTTCAGCAGGGGCAGGGATTACCTCGAACAACTCCACTTCGAAAACAAGTGCCTCGTTGGGACCGATCATCTGACCGGCACCGTAAGCACCGTAACCGAGTTCGGAAGGAATCCACAATTTGATCTTGCCGCCTTCGCCAACCAACTGCAGGCCTTCGCCCCAGCCCTTGATTACATTTTGCAAAGCAAATTCAGCCGTATCGCCACGTTCATAGGAAGAATCGAAAACGGTACCGTCTTTCAACATACCCTTGTACATCACGCGCACTTTATCCTTCGTATCGGTGGCTTTCTTTTCACTTCCTTCGGCAATCACTTCATACAGCAAACCGCTTTCGGTTTTCTTCACATTCGGATTGTTTTTCTCCACCTCTGCGAGGAAAGCCTGCGATTCAGCCAACTTTTTGGCCGGGATACGAACGGAGAAGTATTCCTGAAGGAAATTAACGGCTTCTTCCTGGTCAAGCGTACCTTTCCCTTTTGCAATATCGTTGATAGCTGCAATCACATATTTGAGATTCAACACTTCGCCCGCAGATTTTTTCAGATTTTGCAGGTAAGTACCCAGGTCCACACCCACTGCATAGGAGAGCGTATCGGATTCACTTTTGATCGACTTACCTACCTTTTTCTCGGTTGCAGCAGCCTCTTCTCCCTCTTTCGGGGCTGTCGAGCAGGACGCAAACACAACTGCGAACGCTGCCAGAATAACGAACATTCTTTTCATTTTCTTTTATTTTTTAGTTGTTTAGCCTTTCGACTCTTACAGTCGGCAAAATTAATCAATTTCATTAAAAATCGCCGCTTTCGCCAACATTTTTTTACTTTTTCAACAGGATTCAAATAAGATTCCCCCTTTCTCCGGACATCGGGGATGACAACTTCTCACAAACAACCATTGATCGGCAAGCAGTTACAGTACCCGAACCCCATACTCTATTTTCCAATGCCGCCGTTGGATTTCAGGGTCTGTCCACACAATCGGAACAGTACACGTGCACCCACATTGGCATCCCATTCTCCCTGCTGCTTGGAAGGAGCCACCTCACACAAATCGAATCCTACAATCCGACGGCCACTGTCTACAACGGTCTGAATCAGCCACACGGCCTCATTGAACGACAACCCACCGGCAACGGGAGTTCCCGTCGAAGGACAGTACTCGGCCGAGAGACCATCGATATCGAAACTGACATAAACCTTCTCCGGCAAAGCCGCCACGATCTCCTCGCATTGGCTCTGCCACGTCGCACCGGCAAAACGTTTACGACAGATCGAATGGTCGTCGAACATTTTCACCCGAGGCGACGAAGCAGCCAGTTCCGCCTCACGGTCGCAATAGTCGCGAACGGCCACCTGTACGATCGTTTCCACTCCGGGCACCTCACGCAACACATTGAACATGATCGAAGCATGCGAATAGGTAAAACCTTCGTAAGACTCCCGCAAATCGCAATGTGCATCGATATGCAGGATTCCGATCGACTGTTCCCGTTCGGCAACCGCTTTAATCAACCCCAAGGGCGTACTGTGGTCGCCGCCAACCAATCCGACAATTTTCCCTGCCGACAATCGTTCCTTCGCTTCACGATACACCTGCTCGTTCAACTCTTCGGAAGCATTGTTGATCCGCTCCACCTTGCGCGGCAACAGATATTCCTCGAACATCATCCCCCCATTCTCCAAATGTTCCATCACTCTGCGAGCATCCGCCCTGTATCTGGCACTGCGATCCTGTATGGAGTAGTCGATGCCGATCGTAGCGATTCCTGCCCGCCAGGCTCCGGGAGCAGACGGGTCATAAAGATCCAACTGAGTAGACGCTTCGATAATGGCATCCGGTGCGAACGAAGCGCCTCCTCCGTACGAAGCCGTTACATCCCAAGGTACCGATAGCAATACAAGTCGTGCCTCCTGCTCGTCGAACGGAAGCCCGAAATAGTTGCCGTTGTTGATTCCCACGCCGTTGGGGTCAAAATTTTCCATAGTTCGTCGATTCGTTTCCCGGTCCGGCTGATCGGGCCGTAACAGAGCCACTCTGTACCGTAAATTCCCACGCCGCCGATTACATGTGCAAAATTAATAAAATGCGCCGTAAATCGCGATCGATGTTAAAAAAGATGACGTATTTTTCGCATACCGACGAAAACGGTGCCGTTCCGCAATACGGCAGGGCCTCTGCAACGAACGTCCGTATTGCCCGGCAAGAGCCGTTCATCAGAAAAGGCCTGCCACTGTAACAGAACCCCTTTCGGGT
>CASDWR010000107.1 GCA_949284665.1 uncultured Rikenellaceae bacterium
CCGCCTTCTTCAAGCCGGGTCGCAAGTCGATCCGGCTTTTTTTTTTGTGTTGGCGTGTCGGGAGGGTGAGGGTATTTGGATACCCTGGGGATGATTCTTCTGTTAGAGCGGTTGCAGGCGGTACTTGATGACCCGCGGTTATTCAGTATATGCTATATGGACTACAATTGTTAGAACGGGTGGCGATTTCGAAACAGTCGTCTATACAATGAACCGGGTCGGCAAAGGGATCAAAGCCTGCCGATCCGGTTCATTGTTATCTTACGAAAGAAACTCGCTCTTTTTTTACAACCCAGCCCAATCGGAACTCCGGTAACTCTGTTTCACGGCATCCGGAACCGACGGGAAAAACTTCGTTTCGCCTCCCAGCTTCTCCTCAATTTGTTGAACGGAAAAAGTAAATTGAGAAAGCGGAGTCGTGTCGGTCCCTGTAATACGTTCGGAACTGTTCATTACTTGCGGAAACCAGAAACCGATTGCAATCAACTCGCTCGCATCACATTCCCAAACAGGTTTGCCTGTGTTGCCTTGTTTGGTCCGCAGGAGTACGGTATAGCGTGCCTCGGGCAAAGCACACCTCTTCGAATGTGCCGACGGAACAGAAAGGTACGAAGCATCCATCGTCCACTGGTCCGTATCTCCAAAATAAGTTCCTTGTACAACATATAGCGTGTCGCTGCATATCCATGAATCTACGATGGAGGCTTCTACGGTAGACCAATGTGGGTAGTGTATATGCTCTTCAGGAGCGATGTTTGTCGGATAAAATGTTTGCATGTTGATCTCCTGGCCTGCACCACCACGATGCGAAGAAGCCATCATGTGCCCGCGCCCACGTTTCAGATCATCTCCCACATAGGCCCAATACTGATTGTTGTCCTTTGGCTTCCCTTCGTTTGCACTCCACGGCCAATCTTCCCAGTCGCTGCCATAAATGGTCGATTGTTGGTCGGCAGTCAGATTCGGATCGGGACGCCATGGATCGGGGTCCGTACGGCCATATCCACCTTCCGTGTAGCAGTAGTGCATCGGGTAAGCTACCCAAATCGGACAATGGCGTACCGTATCGTAAAGCGAAGTGTAGTTCCGAACTTGTTGCTTTGTCTTGACCGTCTTTGATTTATTGGTAATCTGAATCCAATGGGAATTGGAAGGCGTGGACGGGATTTCTGCATACAGGGCAGGAGCTGCATCCGGATTGATCGTAACCATCTCCGATATCGGTTCCGCCGTGTCGGTCTCTCCCCGGGAAGTGGTGGTGACAGTGAAGGTGAGTTCTCCTTCGGTCAACACCTCCATAACGGTTATCGAGTTTTTCCCCGCACTCCCTTCCGTCTTGTCCAATTGCAATTGGGACGTATTGACGTTGACCTTCCATGGCGCGTTGGAGGTGATACTGATCCGGTTGTTCGCCGGATTTACGGGATCGAATGTCAACCGATTCGGAGTGATCTTAAGTGACAGTTCGGGATAGTCGATGGGATCTGGACCTCCTGTCGTGGGTTCGTCTACCCCTTCTCCTCCGGTATTGCAACGAACGAAAAACAGAGCGGTGCTCATCACCAAAACGGACAATAGTTTTTTCATGGTTTTCTAATAATTGAAATATCAATCTCTTTTTCTCGATTCTTCCTACAATGTACGATGCAGGGCCTGTCACCGTACCCCTCCCCTCGAACATTTCCTGTGTTGAACAAACTCCCTCCGGAAAGTTCAACACAGGACACATGTCCTTGTGGAAAAGGTCTCCGGAAAAACCGTAGAGTGCAAATATAAAAAATTTTTTATATCCGACATAATCTGCAAGTAACGGAAAAAGATGAATGCCGTTGGTCAGATTACCATAGAAGCGCATCGATCGAAATTCCCAATGTGACAGGAAAAAGATACTGACGGAGAGATTCTTTCGTGCCGGCGGTGTTCGTCTCGATATCTGTCGTGTGAAAGAGGTAGCCGTAATCGGCAAACAGTCTGATCCCCAGATTATGATTGAATACGTACATCAACGAGGCACCGACAGTGGTACAAGGAGCTATTGCTGTAAGCTGGTGAAAATCAATCTTGTAGTCGGGAAAATCGGAGGCTCCGCTATGTGTGACGGTCGACGTGCTGCGTTGCGTGAACTTTACCCCTCCCATCAAACGACATGAAAAAAAACATCTTTCGTAAAAGGGATAACTGTAATAGATCCCGATCTGCGTAAGAATATCGTTGATAGGGTATGCCTCGATTCCCCTGTGAGGGTAAGCCGGTTTGTCGAGATAACTGCGCTCTACCAACAATGGCGTTCGTTTGATGTCAAATTCAGCCCCGACACCCAGCCTTCTCGAAAAAAACCAAGCCCCTTCAATACCGATGTTGAATCCGGCATCGGCAAGGTTGACATAACGTTCCCTCCCATACGGCATAAGGCTATAGCCGAGTTTGACCCC
>CASDWR010000108.1 GCA_949284665.1 uncultured Rikenellaceae bacterium
CATGAACAAGCAGGGCTATTCGAGCCTGTTGAATGATACCACGATCGGAGAATTGGACGACTATACCTCCTGTAAGGAGATATTCGAGTCGCTTTTGAACACATGTCTCGCAGAACTGTTCGATTCCTCACAACCGTTTCGCCAATGCGACTCGGATATCGTATGCCAATACTGCGATTTTGCCGACATCTGTCGTCGGGGATGAAAGGGGGAGGCCTTTGGACAATAAAAGACCCGCATCACGAAACACTCTTCGGATGCGGGATTCGTTTTAAAAGAATCGTCTGCCGATTATAATGCAGCCAGCAATTCTCGATATTTCGGCAGTGGCCAGAGTTGGTCATCAATAATCATCTCCAGGGCGTCGATGTGTTTACGTATCTCCGTCATGAGAGGAACCACCTCATTTTCATACCCGAGTGCACGTTCGGGGATGTTCTCCACCCGGTTCCATTTTTTCCGTTTGGAGAGCATAAGATCCGATGCGGAACGGATAGCATTCACATGGTTAATGATCGTTCGGATCGTATTCATCTCTTCTCCGGCAAGTTCCTCGACTTCGGAAGGAAAGATGTCTTTTATGCCTTTTACGTTTTCAATCAGGAAATTCTGGTATTTTATTGCAATTGGAATGATATGATTCCCCGCCAAATCGTTTATAATACGTGATTCGATTTGAACCTTTTTCAGATAGGTTTCGTTCTTGATCTCGTAGCGTGCATACAATTCTGTATCATTCAGAACTTTATGTCGGTTAAACAAAGCCATGTTCGCCGGTGTGATGTACTCTTTGAATGCCATCGGCACACTATTGATGCTTTTCAAACCGCGTTCGGCAGCTTCTTTCAACCATTCGTTGCTGTATCCGTTTCCTTCGAAACGAATGTTTTTCGAATCGATGATGAATTTACGGATTACCTGCAGGATCGCTTCATCTTTCTTGACGCCTTTTTCCGTCAACTTGTCCACTTCGTCCTTAAATTCGACAAGCTTGTCGGCCACAACCGTGTTTAGAACCAGAATCGGCATCGCACAATTGCTGGAAGAACCCGCCGCACGAAACTCGAAACGGTTGCCTGTAAAGGCGAATGGGGAGGTACGGTTACGATCCGTATTATCCAGCAGAATTTCGGGAATTTTCCCGATATCAAGTTTGATCTCCGTTTTTTCGTCCGGGGTCAATTTTTGCTGGGATATTCTTTTCTCGATGGAATCGAGCATGTCATTCATTGTAGCTCCCGTAAAGACCGACATGATCGACGGAGGCGCTTCATTTCCACCCAATCGGTGAGAATTGGTCTCGGAAGCAATGGATGCCATCAGCAAGGTGCCATATTCGTTTGCTGCTTTCAGAGTAGATACGAAAAATGCAAGAAACTGCATGTTGCTTTTCGGCGTTTTCCCGGGAGCCAAAAGGTTGACACCGGTATCCGTAGCCAATGACCAGTTGCAGTGTTTCCCCGAACCGTTGACTCCGGCGAAAGGTTTTTCATGGAACAGCACCTTCAACTTGTGTTTGCCTGCAACCCTTCTCATAATACTCATTAACAAAGTGTTGTGATCGACAGCAATATTGGCTTCCTCGAATAATGGAGCACATTCGAATTGATTCGGCGCCACTTCATTGTGCCGAGTCTTGAGCGGAATCCCCAAGCGATAAGCACGTTCCTCGAACTCTTTCATGAAGTTGCTCACACGTTCAGGAATGGCAGCCCAATAATGGTCCTCGAGCTGCTGGTCCTTTGCAGCGGTATGTCCCATCAGCGTACGGCCCGTTTGGACCAAATCGGGTCGTGCATTGTACAATGCTTCGTCGACCAGGAAATATTCCTGTTCCCAACCGAGCGTAGGGACCACTTTGGTTACATCTTTGTCAAAAAGTTGGCATACTTCCACAGCCGCTTTATCGAGTGCGGCCATCGATTTGAGTAGCGGCGTCTTGAAATCGAGCGCCACTCCGGTGTATGCGATGAAAATGCTCGGGATACACAGCGTCCTGTCCATGATGAATGCGGGGGAGGAGGGATCCCATGCACTGTATCCGCGAGCCTCGAACGTATTTCTCAAACCCCCGCTCGGGAACGATGATGCATCGGGCTCCTGCTGAACGAGCAGATCACCCTTGAAGGCTTCGAAAGAATCACCGTGCAAATCGGGTTCAAGAAATGCATCGTGTTTTTCGGCAGTGGAATCGTTCAGCGGCTGGAACCAGTGGGTGTAATGCGTAGCTCCACGTTCGATGGCCCACACCTTCATTCCCTCGGCAACCTGATTGGCAATTTTACGGTCGATGCGCTGACCGGTTTCGATGGCTTCTATGACGCTTTCGTATACATCCTTCGAGAGATATTGTCGCATTTGTGCTTTACCGAAGACGTCTATACCGAAATATTCCGAGACCTTTTTGTCCGATAATGTTACTTTTGACGGTAACCGTCGGTTCAATTCGTCGAGCGCTTTGAATCTAAGTGTTCCCATACCTTTGTTCGTTTACTGTTAAGATGTCGCAACAAAGGTATGATTTTTTCAGACATTCATCAAAAAAATAGGGGGTATTTTAAAAATATATATGTTTTTTGAGTATGGGGGGGGTAAATAATTGGGGGGGGATTAGTCGAATGACTGCATTCCGCTTTGCGCTATCTTCATGATGCGCTGGTATTCTTTCGGGGAAAGTTCCATGAAAAAATAGTGTACCGGATCCACCCGCATTCCATTGTGGCGCACTTCGTAATGCAGGTGAGGCGACAGCGAAAGACCGGTATTGCCGGTCAGAGCGATGATGTCGCCACGTCTCACTCTCTGTCCTTTACGAACCTTCACTTCTCCCAAATGGCTGTACGATGTTTCATAACCATCGCCGTGTGAAAGTACGACGGTGGTCCCGGATGATGTTTTTCGCGAAATCGACTCTTTGACTATTCCGTCGGCTGTGGCAAAGACGCGCGTACCTTCGGGGACTGTATAGTCTACACCTTGATGCGATGTCAAACTCTTGTAAAAAGGATGTATTCGCATGCCGTATGAGGC
>CASDWR010000109.1 GCA_949284665.1 uncultured Rikenellaceae bacterium
AGCAGTTCGAGATTCATCATATTGTCGATAATGACGATGAACTGCCAGTCCGGAGTTTTGCGACTCCATGAACGGATACAGCCGACTTTCGGGTCAAAACGGGTCGACAGAGCGGCTCCCGCATTCACGATCGCCTTGCGATACTCTTCCTTACCCGTCACACGGTAGCCGTTTCCATAACTGCAGTTAATCATGAATCCCACATCATGGCTGGAGGTATTGTATTGCTCGGGAGCCATTTTTGCGGTCATCACTTCTGCAGCTTCACGGATCGACTCGTCGCCGGTATTTTCATAAAGATACCAGAGTTGGCCAGGGAAAAAACCGCTTGTCCAGTCTTTCGACGTACTTACGATCAATTTTCCGTCTTTGGCACTTCTGGGGAAGGCTTTCCCTTCGAGATCCTTGACGCTTTCATACATAAGCATCGACTGTTTTGCAGAATAGTCCAAGGCCTCGTCGACGATTTTGCTCATCTTTTTCTGTTGGGGTGTCAACGCAAAAGCCGACACGTTCGCCAGAACAAAGCAGCATAAAATTGATACTGTTCTCTTCATTGTCTAAAATAGGTCGTTAATATTTATCGTTGAAATTTTTATTGTGTCTTTCACTTTACCATGCATCCGATCTGAAAGGATGGAGGGGCAAACCTTCCGCGTTGAAAATCCGTCCCTTATGCCAACTGTCGAAACAATAGCGGACAGCTACCGGATTCGACACGGAGGCGGACGATACCTCGAGACGGTCACCTACGATAGTCCCCTTCGCCTCATGGAACACCTTGTCGGCTCCTGCGATCTCCAGATATTCGATTTCACCGTCGGCATAAAGGCCTTCGGCATGATCAAAGGAGACGATGATTTTGTCCCCCGAGATTTCCATGTTCTTGTAGGAAGGGCTATATGGTGAAACATCGCTTCTACCATAGACTTTATTCAATGCCCAACGCACCAACCGTTCGGCAGGTGCTTTTTTGTATGGTGAATGAATGGTCTCACGGCTGCCGCCATCAGCGGCGCAAACGATTCCCGATGCGGGAATCAAAGAACTGGCATCCATTTGTGCTTCCCGTAATTTAGCGGCAGAAATTCCTTGCGACGACACGAAAGGGGCAAGTTGTATATAATAAAAAGGAATTGTCCCGATTTCATCGCCCCGATCAGCACGCCATCCAGCCACCATTTCTTTCATCAGACGGGCATACGAAAATGCATTGTCCCGATTGCTTTCCCCCTGATACCACAGCCAACCGCGGATCGTATAATTCTTAACCGGCATCACCATCCCATAATAGAGCACGGAGGGGAACTGTTTTTCATACGAGGGATCTATTTCCGTAGCATCCTTATATTCGTCGGGAGAGAACTTCGAGAGGGCTTCAGGCGACATCCAGGCTTCGATTCGGGTTCCGCCATAAGAAGAGCCGATTATTCCGATGGGTACATTAAGTTCCTGAGACAGCTTGCGTCCGAAAAAATAGGCGATGGCGCTGTACTCGCGGGCATTGGTAGGTGTCGACACCCACCATTCGGTCTCTTTGGTATCGAACGCCGGTTCGTAAGCGATCTGATATTTCACCTTGTAATAGCGGAAAGTGGGGATATTGGCAGAAGCCAACTCTTCAAGATAATTCTCCACCGGCTGATAATTGCCATTTTCAACGGATCCGAATCCGCGCATGGGCATCTCCATATTCGACTGTCCGGCACAAATCCAAACCTCACCCACCAATACGTTTTCGATCGTCCAAACCCCACCGTCGCTATCGGATATTTTTACGGTCTGGGGGTCGGAAATTGCCTCTCCAGTCGGAACACCGGCGAGCCATTCGCCTTGATCGTTGGCAGTCACAACCACCGGACGATCGTACCAAGAAGCTTCGACCGTAATTTCCGCACCGCTATTGGCTTTACCCCAAAAATTAGCTGTTGAATTCCGTTGAACGACCATCCCGTCATTCAGGATATGAGGCAATTCAAGCCGACTGGGACGATATCCTCCTCCGCCGGGGGAGGTATTTCCGTCGTTGTTTCCCGCTTTGCAATTCATCAGAAGCAGGAGGCACATCACGAATGGCAGTACGTTTTTCATTTCGTTTCTCGGTTCATTTATGTTTCGGTTATCGGAAAGCGACAAAACAAGGTCGATTCATGCCGCATTTCACATTGCAAAGTAAAATTTTTAGGACAAGAGAAAATATAAATAT
>CASDWR010000110.1 GCA_949284665.1 uncultured Rikenellaceae bacterium
AAGCAGAATCAACAGGAGTACGACGGCATGAACGATTCCGGCTACGGGAGTACGGCCGCCGTTGTTGATATTGGTCATGGTTCGAGCAATTGCCCCCGTAACGGGAATTCCGCCGAAAATGGGGGTTGCAATGTTGGCGACACCCTGGGCGATCAGTTCGGTATTGGAATTGTGCCGGTCACCGGTTGCACCGTCTGCAACGGTTGCCGAGAGAAGTGATTCTACGGCTCCGAGAATGGCAATCGTGAAGGCTACGGGCAGGAGGGTATTGATGGTTTCCATGTTGAAATGGAATCCGGTCGGGGCGGGAACCGATGCTTTGATTTCGAAATGGTCGCCGATTGTTTCGATGGAGTCGATGCCGCATTTGTTCCGCAGGATCCATGAGACGAGAGTCATTGCTACGATCGCTATCAGCGATCCGGGCAGTTTACGTGTAATTTTCGGTGAGAAGGCAATGATCAGTATGGTGGCGACTCCGATGGCTACAGCCCAGGGATTGATCGTATCGGCATGTTGGAAGTAGACGGCCCATTTGGAGAGAAAGTCGGCAGGTACCGTGTCGATACGCATACCCAGCAGATCTTTGATTTGGGTGGTGAAAATGGTCAATGCAATACCGCCCGTAAAACCGACGACAATCGGATACGGGATGAACTTGATCATTGCTCCGAGTCGGAAGATCCCCATTATCAGAAGGATAATTCCTGCCATGATCGTTGCGATGGCAAGTCCTTCGAGGCCGAATTTTGCAATGATTCCGTAGACGATAACGATGAATGCTCCAGTCGGGCCTCCGATCTGCACGTTGCAACCTCCCAGTAGAGAAACGATGAATCCTCCGATAATGGCGGTTATAAGCCCTTTTTCCGGACTGACGCCCGATGCGATACCGAAAGCAATGGCAAGCGGCAGAGCAACGATTCCCACGATGACACCGGCCATCAGATCGGAAAGGAATTGAGGTCGTGTGTAGTTTTTTAAGGTAGTGAAGAGTTTGGGTTCGAAGTCAATCTTTTTATTCACGTTTTTTATTGTTGAAAATTACCAGTTATATTTTCTGCGGCGGCAAAGATATTCATTTCCGGATGAAATATATCGATTCGGGAGTAAAAAAGGGATCGATCTCCGGGATAGGGGGGTGTTCGTATCGATTGCCCAGTCATTCCGGGTCATCTCTCCGGATGGCTGTGATTTTTCGAGAGGCGTGCCGTAGTCGGTTATTTCGACCGGTCCAATGGAGGGGCATGAAAGTGTCGGGAGTGTCAGGTTGCCGGAATGGCCTTTTCGGAGTTGGCGGGCGACCGTTTACGACAGGGGAAGAACCGGATCGAGGAGGTTGATGATCGGCAACCCGGACTTTTGTGCTTTTCGACAGGTATACTGTGTCCCGCCGCGTTGTCCGTCGTAACAAGCGATGATCAGAGAGGCGTGGTCGACGAGATAGTCGTTCCGGCGAAAGAAACATTCGCGATGGTAATTTTCCGACAGAACGACAATCCGGTCTGCAGCGTCGAGAGTTCGGTGGTAAAGGTCCCGGTATTCCGGACGAAACGAGTGTACTTGATCGCGATATGGAATGACTGCATGGAGCCTGATATCCGGGCAGATACCGTTTCGCTTGAGTCGAAGAGTCTCGTCGGCAGCCCAGAGATCAAATCCTTCCGCCATACCGCACAGGAAAATGCGATAACCGTTGTCGTAGCAACGACGGACCGTTTGGGCGATAGCCGTGCGAATTTCGTCCTGTCGATCGGATCCGTCGGCACGATGGGGGATCTTTTCGGGGCGATAGCCGGTAAATGCCACGCTTGAACTCTTATCTTCAGTCATGGTTGTTGTGTGTTTCATCGTTCGGACGATGCAAAGATACGGAATCTTCCGCTGGTTTCGGCACCCGATGGAAATCGGCCCCTGTCGGATACTGGAAAACCGCCAGTTCGAAACAGGGGATGACGGACATGATGTGGTCGAAAACTTCTGCCTGTATGGTTTCGTATGCGACCCAGTCTGTGGTGTCGGTGAAAAAATAGACCTGTACCGGTATGCCTGCTTCTGTGGGTTGCAGATGGCGTACCATATACATCATCCCTTTGTTGCGGGAAGGCAATGTGTCTAAGTACCGGGTCAGGTAGATGCGGAACAGACCGATGTTCGTAAAAGCCGAACGGTTGACCGACTCGGCAATGTCGGAGGGGGATGTTTGTCCGGTTTGTGCATGCGCGGAAATGTAATCGTGCAGAAGGTTGAGTCGGGTAAGCCGGTCGATGAGTCCCGGAGAACAGAACTTTACGGTCGATATGTCGATATTGATCGATCGCATGACCCGTCTGCCGCCGGAAAGGGTCATTGAGTTCCAGTTTTTAAATGATTCGGAGGTGAGTACGTAGGGAGGAATCATGGTGGTCGTGTTGTCGAAATTGTCGATTTTTACGGTGTTGAGAGTGACTTCCCTTACGGTCCCGTCGATGTCGTATGTCGGCATGCTGATCCAGTCTCCGGGTTTCAGCATACGGTCTTCGGATATGAGTACGCCCGATACCAGGCCGAGGATGCTGTTGCGAAAAATGAGCATCAGGATGGCGGCAGAAGCCCCCAGGCCGGTCAACAGGTTGGCAGGTGATTTGTTGACCACGATGC
This sequence comes from uncultured Rikenellaceae bacterium, assembly GCA_949284665.1. GTDB lineage: Bacteria > Bacteroidota > Bacteroidia > Bacteroidales > Rikenellaceae > Tidjanibacter. The sequence continues at coordinate 2,641 of CASDWR010000110.1, forward strand.
TTACGACGATGATGCAGCCGATACAGAACAATAGAATCTGGATTACCTGCAACAGACTTTTCAGAGGGCGTGCCCGATAGTTTTTGTTGTGGTTGAGTATGTTGAACAATACTTTGAAAACAGTGTTGACAAAACTGAGCAACAGGATTGTCAGACAGATGTCCAGCACTCTGTGAACGATGGTCGAGCTTTTGGTCTCCGGCTCGATGGCCAACGGAATGAGAATGTAGAGAATAATCAGGGAGACGAAGACGGCGATCTTTTTCATGTTTTCCGGATCGAGGATCATGCCGATCCGGTCATCCGGAGAAAAACGTTTGCTGAGCAGACGTACGGAAAAGATCAGTCCGAAGCGCAACAACCACCACACCAGCAAGGAAAATGCAATGACGAAAAGAAGTACGGAATAATCCGTCGGGTTTCCTTCGTGCATGTGGATGCCTGTTGCATCGAGCAACTTGTGCATGAAGTCGATCAGATCGTTTCTCAAGGAAATTGCGGGATCCATGACCAATCGGAATAGCGAATAAGACGAAAATACCCGCATCTTCCTGCAAACCTTCGGCCAAACACGACATCTCCCGGATCAGGGCGATCCGTCAAACCGTTTTCGTTATATCGTTATTGGGATTTGTCCCGTTGGGTGGGAGTTCCGTGTTGCCGATTTTCTCCTGCGGTGGCTGGTTGGAGGGTGTCTCCGTGGCTTCGTCGGAGAGAATCTCTTCGGGTGTGGCCAGGCGGGGCTGAATCAGAGAAAGAGCATTTTTGAAGAATTTTTTCCGGCGAGACGGTTTCATGGTCGTATACTCTTTCGAAATGGAGGGGTCGTCAGTGGAAATGAACAGAATTTTGTCGCCGAGCAGCAGTTTGGTGTCGCCTTTCGGGACGATGTAACTGTTCCCCCGTCGGATCATCATTACCAGCGTGTTGGGTGGCAGGTGAATCTCTTTCAGGGTGTTTCCGGCTGTGAGAAATTTCTCATTGACTTCGGTTTCGGTGAGTGAAGCCTTGATTTCATCGGGCATGTCGATTCCGAAGCTGTCCTCTTTTACTTCCGTGGACAGATGCAGAAGGTTGGCCATGTAGCTGACCGTGGTTCCCTGAATCAACAACGAGATGATGGTGATGAAAAAGACGGTGTTGAAAATGATGTGGGCATTTTCCAGTCCGGCTACGAGGGGGTAGGTTGCGAAGATGATGGGGACAGCCCCTCTCAGCCCTACCCATGATACGTACAGGCGCCCCTTAAATGAGATCTTCGGGAATGGCAGCAGGCAAAGAAAAACAGCAATCGGTCTGGCGAACAGAATCATGAATATCCCCACCAGAAGCCCGATCTCGATAACATCCAACAGTTCGTGAGGGTTTACGAGCAGTCCCAGTGTGAGGAACATGGCGATTTGAAAGAGCCAGGAGAATCCGTCGAAGAAGGTGGTCAGGCTTTTTTTGTAGGCGATATTGTGGTTCCCGACCACCAGTCCGGCGATGTAAACGGCCAGATATCCGTTTCCCTTGATCAGTTCCGTGAACGAGAGGGTGAAAAAAACCAGGGCAAGCAGCAGTACGGAGTAAAGCGATTTATTGCCGATGTTGATCGTGTTGATGATTCGAACGGTCAGTTTCCCGAGCAGAAATCCGGCGCCGGCACCGATGACCATCTGAATGAAAAACATGAACAAAGCATCCGGAAAACCGAGATTCCCCTCTGCGATCGCCTGTATCAACAGGACGGTAAGGATATAGGCCATCGGGTCGTTGCTCCCGCTTTCCAGTTCAAGCAGCGGACGCAGGTTTTGTTTGAGCCCCTGTTTTTTGGAGCGGAGGATCGAGAATACGGAGGCGGAATCGGTGGATGACATGACGGCTGCCAGAAGGAAGGATTCGGGCAATGAGATGCTCAAGCCGAACAGGTCGCTTATCAGATAGATGAACAGACCGGTCAAAGTAGCTGTCAATGCGACCCCTGCGGTGGCAAGCACTACCCCCTCACCGATTACGGGTTTGATTTCGGATGCTTTGGTATCCATACCGCCCGAGAAGAGAATGATGCTCAATGCGATCATTCCGATAAACTGAGCCGCTTCCGGGCTGTTGAACTGGATGCCGAGACCATCGCTTCCGAAAAGCATGCCCACGGTCAGGAAAAGCAACAGGGCTGGAGCTCCGAACTTGTATCCCGCTTTCCCTGCCAATACGCTGATGAACAGGAGTATGGAACTTACGAGGACAATATTTCCGCTGGTGATAATCATGTGTCGAGCAATCTGTGGGTGGATTTTGGAATCGTCGGGTTTTTCTATGTCGCGAGATATCCGTATGGATGCAAATATAGTGTTTTTCCTGATGAATCCGGATTTCGAGGCCGGGACAATGCAGGATATTCGTGTCGGGGTTGTCGACTAGTGGGGTATGAAAATGTAGGTGATAGTTCCGTTTTGTTTGGTTGGGGCGGAAGGATTGACGTTGAATCGGGATTTGCGGGCGGCTTCCAGAGCGGTGGTTGTCATGCAATAATCGTTTGAGGAGCGTCCCTGATTCACATCGGCGGCGATCACATCTCCATTGCGATCGACCGTAATGTCGACCACGACCCGGCCGCCTCCTTCGCATTGATAGGCGGGGACGAAAAGATATGCGGCCGTTCGCAGAGGATTTGTCAGGGAAAAGGATACCGTTACGCGTCCTTCGATTTTCGCATCGCTCTGTTTGCCGCTCCCTTTTCCGGCACGGTGCGCATCGATCATGGCCTGTTCTTCGCGCAACCCTTGTTCATATTGCCTGCGACTGGCGGCCATGTGTTCCTGGACCTTGCTGGCGCTGTTGTAAATTTCTTCGGCATTGCTACCCCGGTCGTCCGGAAGATTTTTGTCGAGTTCGGCATTTTCATTGGATGCCGCATTGCGAACATCCCTGAAATCGTCCAGGGCTCGTTGCTCTTCGTTGAGCTTCCGGTTGAGTTCTTCGGCTTTTTCGAGTTCCTGACGCAACTTTTCCAGATCATCGAAATCCACGATGATTTGTGCGGTAGCCGTTCGTTTTTCGAGGATGATTTTGGAAGATAGAAATGCGATACCCAACACCAGATAGACGATGATGGTGATGCATAATGCTGCCCGGTGTTCGTACACCCACTCTCCGGAGTCGGTTTTCCGACGTTCGAAAGGAAGTCGAATTTCAGGACGTTGCACTTTGTTTTCCTTCGGTTTTTGCATCGGCAGCAATCAATAATCAAGCAAAAGTACTATTTCTTTCAAAAAATTAATACCTTTGCAGCACAAAAATAACGATGGACATATGTCTTGTAAACAGAAAACGCTAAGAAGCGCAATAAGTTTCAGGGGAAAAGGATTGCATACGGGAGTGAATGTCTCGATGTGTGTAAAACCGGCCGAAGCCGGGAGAGGCATTGTATTCAAAAGGATCGACATGGAGGGAGCACCCGAAATTCCGGCCCTTTCCGATTATGTGACCGATACCTCTCGGGGAACAACGATCGAGCGGGATGGTGCAAAAGTTTGTACGATCGAACATCTGATGTCGGCCTTGTGGACGATGGGTGTGGATAATGCCCTGGTGGAGATCGATGGCCCCGAGGTTCCCATCATGGACGGTTCGGCCAAAGAGTATGCCACGACCATCGCACGGACTGGACTCGAAGAACTCGATGCGGAACGCAAATATTTTACCGTAAAGGAGAAGATTGTTTACCGTTTGGAAGAGAAAGGGGTGGAGATCGAGGTCTATCCCGATGATGAATTCGGTGTGTCGCTCCATGTGGATTACAACTCCAGGGTGGTCGGCAATCAGTATGCCGTATTCCGTTGCGGAGACGATTTCGAGCGGGAGGTTGCGCCATGCCGGACGTTCGTGTTCCTGCATGAACTCGAGCCGTTGTTGAAACTGAACCTTATTAAGGGAGGGGATCTGGATAATGCCATTGTGGTGGTGGAAAACGAGGTCTCCAAGGAAGAGGTGGATCGTTTGGCGGCCATCTTCGACAAGAAGGATATTCGCATCGACAGCGGGTATGTCAATAACCTGCAGTTGCGTTTCGAGAATGAGATTGCACGTCACAAGTTGCTGGATATTTTGGGCGACATGGCTCTGCTGGGGGTACGGATCAAAGGTCGGGTGATGGCTACCCGTCCGGGACACTATGCCAATACGGAGTTGGTGAAACTGTTGAAGAAAGAGTTGCGCAAGGAAGCGGGACGACCGCAGTATGTGTATGATCCGAATGCGGTTCCCGTCTATGACATCAACCAGATTCGGGCTACTTTGCCGCATCGTCCGCCTTTCCTGCTTGTGGACAAGATCATCCATATCGATTCGGATAGCGTGGCCGGGATAAAGAACGTAACCATGAACGAGCCTTTCTTCGTAGGCCATTTCCCCGATGAACCTGTTATGCCGGGGGTGTTGGTCGTTGAGGCGATGGCACAATGCGGAGGGATTCTCGCTTTGCACAATGTAAAGGATCCGGAGAATTATTCTACCTATTTCATGAAAATCGATGGCGTGAAGTTCAAACACAAGATTGTCCCCGGAGACACGCTTCAGTTCGAGTTGCACCT
>CASDWR010000111.1 GCA_949284665.1 uncultured Rikenellaceae bacterium
ACGGATTTGAAGGTTCGGTAAATGGTCATTGCGATTTGATCTCCGCTGAAAGCGACCCGTTGGTAATTGCCAATATCGGTCTCGATTCGTTGGCAATCAACGGCCACCCTGTTGCACCCCTTCGTTTTACGAGTCGATGGGATTTTGGTACGGAACGGGCCAGGCTGATTATGACCAATGTCCGGACAGGAGAGGAGGTTGTGAAAGGTTTTTACCGCCCAACCGATGGTGCATATTTGGTCGATGTCGATTTGAAACGTATTCCTTTGGGGTTGTTGGACCCTGTCCTGGAAGGGGTGATCCGAGATACGGAAGGAGTTGCCGATGCCGTGCTCGAAATTCGAGGTGGAAAGGGTGTGCCGGCAATCAATGGGAAAATCGGCATCCCTGAATTTGCTGCGACGGTTGACTTTACGAATGTTGCCTATCATATGTCGGATGTGCAGATCGATGTGCAAAACAATGTAATGAGTATCGCCCCCATGCCTTTGTATGATTCTGAATCGCATACGGCGACCTTCGAGATGAACCTGGACATGAGGAATTTTGCTAATATCGGTTATGATGTGCGGATCAGGCCCGATAATATTCTTGCGCTGAATACGACCTATCAGGACAATAATCTGTTCTACGGGAAAGTCTATGCATCCGGGGGTATTGCCATTCGTGGCGACAAACGGGGTGTCGACATGGATATTACGGCCACTACGGAGAACAATTCGGCATTCTACATGCCTCTTGGAGGTACGGCGAGTATTTCGGAGGCGGATTTCGTGGTTTTTGAAAGTGCCGCACAACAGGCCCGCGATACGGTCATGGACAATCTGACTCGTAAAAAGATGCTTTACGAACGTTCGATGCAGACTCGTCAGGAGGAAGGTCGTGCGGATATGAATATTAACATGTCGCTGAATGTGAAACCCAATGTGAGTGTACAGCTGGTAATCGATCCGACGATGAACGATGCATTGGAAGCACGGGGCAACGGTATGCTGAACCTGCATATCAACCCGCATGAGAATGAGTTCACCATGTATGGGGCATACGAGATTACGGAAGGAAGTTATCGGTTCAACATTCAGAACTTGATTGCCAACAAATTGTTTACGATTCAGTCTGGGAGTTCTATTCAATGGACCGGGAATCCGATCAATGCCATATTGGATATCACGGCGGTCTACAAGTTGAAGACTTCGCTTGCACCGCTCGATCCGGAGAACACGAACATGCATGTACGGGTTCCTGTGGACTGTCTGATCCGGATATCGGATCGTTTGTCAAGGCCTCAGATTTCGTTTGATGTCGATCTTCCGACCGTTACGACCGAACAGCGTAGTTATGTGACCAACCTGCTCAGTACTCAGGAGATGATGGCAACCCAGTTTTTCTGGTTGTTGGCATTCAATACCTTCTATTCGGATACCAATACGGCACAGAGTCTGAATGTAGGGGCGATGAGCAATGGGACGATCGGTTTGGAATTCCTGGCCAATCAGGTGGGGAATCTGTTATCGACTGACAATACGAATATCATTTTCAAATACCGGGCGAAGGATATGTACAATTCGGATGAGTTGGATTTCGGATTTACGAAAGAGATTCTCGATGACCGGTTGATTCTGGAGGTGGAGGGGAATTACGATACGGGCAACAATCCGTTGTCGAATGTCAATACCAACAAGGTAAGCAATATGTCGGGAGATGCATCGCTCACATGGGTGATCGATCGTACGGGAAATTTGAAGATGAAGGGTTTTACGCGGACGATCGACCGGTTCGATGAGAACCAGGGATTGCAGGAAAATGGTATAGGTATATACTATCGTGAGGATTTCAATACGTTCAGGGATATAGTGGACAATTTCAAGGATCGTATTGCGAGCCTTCGTCGGCGCAAGGCCGACAAGGTCGATGCGCGAAAGGAGTCGGCGACGGAAGAGAGCGGCCGGACGGCAGCATACGGAACGGAGAAAACGACAAACAACAATAAATAAATCAGTAATTAAAACAGAAACCGATTATGATGATTTTTATGCAGGCGGTCGAAGGGACCGCGGAGGTTGTGGAACAATCCCCCTCGATGAGTTTCGGAGAGTTGTTCATGTCCGGAGGGTGGCTGATGTGGCCTTTGTTGATCCTTGGAGGAGTGACGATATTCATTTTTGTAGAGCGTTTTCTGGCGATTCGGAAAGCTTCGGGGCTGGACATGAATTTTATGAACCGAATCAGGGATTTTATTTCGGACGGTAAGATTGCCGCAGCACAGGATTTGTGCAAGACGACCGATACGCCGATTGCCCGGATGGTGGAAAAGGGCATTGAACGCATCGGGCGACCCATGAGCGACGTGCAGTCGGCGATAGAGAATGTGGCGAATCTGGAGGTGTCGAAACTTGAGAACGGGTTGCCGTTTCTGGCCACGATAGCCGGCGGAGCACCGATGCTCGGATTCTTGGGAACTGTCCTGGGCCTTGTCAAGGCATTCATGAATCTTTCACAGGCAGGCGGTACGGTAGACATGAGTCTGCTGTCGAGTGGGATGTATGTGGCTATGATAACTACGGTAGCAGGTCTGATCGTCGGGATTCCCGCATATTTCGGATATAACTATTTGGTGGCGCGTATCGAGCGTCTGGTGTTCCAGATGGAGGCCAACTCGATTGCATTTATGGATATTCTCAATCAACCGGTAGAAAAATAGGATGTTATGGCAATAAAACGAGGTTCGAAGGTCGAGAAGACATACAGTGCCGCGTCGATGACGGACCTGATGTTTCTCTTGTTGATATTCATGCTGATTGCAACGACACTTATCAATCCGAATGCGTTGAGATTGACTTTGCCGAAGAGTGCCAATCAGTTGAATGAGAAACCATACACGACGGTTTCGATAACTCCCGATTTGAAATACTATGTGGAGACGCAGCCGGTGGCGTTTGATGAGTTGGAAGCGGTTCTTCGCAGCAAACTCGAAGGGAAGGAGGAGCCGACCGTTTCGTTGCATTGCGATCAGACGGTACCGATGGGTGAGGTGGTGAAAGTGATGAACATAGCCAAGGACAACTCGTATCGGTTGATTTTGGCTACAAGACCCAAATAAAAATATGTATTACTACGACTCGGACAAGAAGAAAGGAAGGACGATTGCTGCGGTTGCGGTGGTTCTCTATTTTGCCGTATGGGTCGTGCTGTTTGTGTTTGTGGGATTTGATCTGACGAGGGATCCGGTTGATGAAGGGATTCTGATTGATTTCGGGACGACGGAACAGGGAGCCGGAGAACGCGAGTCGTCATTATCGGACGATTCGGTGAAGCCTCAGTCGGCCAGGACGGAGCGTGCAGAGGAGGTTGTTACGCAGGATTTCGAAGATGCGCCGACGGTGGAGCAGAAGGATCCGCATCCCAGTCGGGAACAGAAAGAGGTGGTTCCCGAGGAGAGTACTCCGAAGCCGGAGGAGGTGCCTCAGCCTCGGCAGGTGAATAAGCGGGCTCTCTTCCCCGGACGTAACACAACAGCAGATGCGTCGTCTGATGGTGCGACGGAAGGGACCGGTAATCAGGGGAATCCGGCAGGAGCGGAGGGTGGCACACGCGAAGGAAGCGGTATCGGTACGGAGGGTGTTTCACTCAATCTGGACGGACGGCAACCGATCGGTAATTTGCCACGTCCCCGGTATGACGAAAATGAAGGCGGGAAAGTCGTTATCGAGATATGGGTTGATGCAAAAGGTGTGGTTACCAATGCCATATTTCGATTACAGGGGTCCAATACGCAAAACCCCCGTTTGGTGGATGAAGCGATGAAAGCGGCACGGAAAGCCCGGTTTACTCCGAG
>CASDWR010000112.1 GCA_949284665.1 uncultured Rikenellaceae bacterium
CTGAAGGATGCCGCATCGGCCTCCATTTACGGCTCGCGTGCCGCCAACGGTGTGGTAATCATTACGACGAGACGTGGCTAAAGCGGTGCTCCGCAGATCAAGTTCAACGCATCGGTGGGTATCAGTGATATCGCTCGTAAAAAAGCGGTGCTCAACGGCCGTGAATATGCCGAATTGATTCTTGAATCGTATCGTAATGGCGGCGATTCCAACCCAATATGGCAGGTGGTCGACTCTTTGAATCCTACCACCAGTGCCGACAACGATTGGCAGTCGATGGTCTACCGAAGAGCGATTCAGCAGAAATACGATATCGGAGTATCCGGTGGAACCAAAACATTGCGCTACGCGATGAGTGCCAATTATACCGACCAGGAGGGTACAGTGCTCAACACATCCTATAATAGAATCGGTACGCGAATCAATGCGGACTATCAGGCAACGCCGTGGATGAAAGTGGGAACCAGTACGTCGATTGCCGAAACGACCAACAAGCGTACTTCTCAAGGGAACAGTGAATCTTCCGTGGTGGCCGTGCTGACCTATCCGTCGGTTTTCAGCGCATACAATCCGGACGGATCTCTTATCGGCAGGCTTTCAGGTAAGACCAGTCCGTATGCCGCAGCGATGGCCGCTGTGAGAAACAGTCAGAACGACCGGATCATTACCAACGAATATGTGGAATTCACTCCCAATCAATATTTGAGGGCACGTGTGAATTTCGCTTTCGATTTGTCGAATACTCGGGAAGACTCTTTCGAAGACAAGATTCTCAACAGCGAAGGGCAATACAAGGCTCGTTCGCGTTCGACCAGAAACTATACGTGGTTGAATGAAAACCTGTTGTTCTACAATCGGTCGTTCGGCGATCATGATCTGGGCGTTACGGTAGGATATACACAACAGATGTGGAAGCGTCAATTCACGGGAATTGACGGCGAAGGCTACTCTTCGGGAAGTATTACTACCATCAATGCCGCCTCGCTTATTACCGATGCATATACGCAGAATACGGCCCATTCGATGATTTCGTTCATCGGTCGTGTCAACTATGACTATCAGGGGAAATATCTTTTTACGGCCAGTATCCGCCGTGACGGTTCATCACGTTTCGGCGCGAACAATCGTTTCGGAAACTTCCCCTCCGTACAATTGGGTTGGCGTTTTTCGGATGAGCGTTTCCTGAAAAACAGCTCCTGGCTTTCGAATGGTAAAATTAGATTCAGTTATGCATTGACGGGGAATGAAAGCATTCCCGATTTCGTTACGCACGGTTCTTATAATGTGAATGCCAACTATATGGGCTTCCAGGCAATCTATCCTTCGAACCTGAAGAACCCCAATCTGACGTGGGAAACTACCCGTCAGTGGAATCTCGGACTCGATCTTGGTTTTATCGATAACCGAATCAGCCTTATCGTGGACATGTACAGCAAGCAGACCAGTGACCTGTTGTTCAATGTACGATTGCCGCAGACTTCAGGGTTTACTTCGGTATGGTCCAATCTCGGTGATCTGGATACGAAAGGGATCGAGATCAATCTTAATACTGTCAATATGACCGGTGCATTCGAATGGATGTCGTCGTTCAACATCGCTTTCGATCGAACGATCGTAGTGAGACTTCCCGATGGGGCGGACATTCTTTCCGGGCGCAGCATCATTCGTGAAGGCGAAAAGGTCGGTTCATTTTACGGTTGGTCGATGAAAGGGGTATACCCGACCGACGAAGATAATTATTATGTACGCATGAAGGCAGACGGAACGGTTGAAGAGTACCAGCTGTTGTATGGTACGGGAGGTCCCGCGTTCATCGGTGGTGATGTGGAATGGGAAGATCTCAACGGTGACGGAGTGATCGACGACGATGACCGTAAGATCATCGGGTGCGGACAACCTCTTTTCTATGGCGGTTTTGCCAATGATTTTTCCTACAAGCGTTTTTCGTTGAACATATATACGACCTTCTCATATGGGAATGACATTTATAACGATGTCCGTGCGACGCAGGATAACATGTCGGCCGTGAACAATGCTTCGCGTGACGTGTTGAACCGGTGGCGGAAACCCGGGGATGTGACCGATGTGCCGCGTGCCGAACGGAAAGACCCTCGAGATAACTCTCGTCAATCCGACCGGTGGATAGAGGA
>CASDWR010000113.1 GCA_949284665.1 uncultured Rikenellaceae bacterium
CGAACTGCGCGAAAGCGCATCGACTTCCGCTCCGCTCCCGACCACGACCTCCGATACGGGAATCCCCTTCCGACGAGCCGTATAGGCTGCCGAAACATTACGGAGCACTGCATCGAACCGGCTCCACTCCCGTAAGAAACGACACTTCGACCTGCCGCACTCGCGATAATAGGCTGCGAACAGATTCCGTTCCAGCGACGACGCCGCATCCAACCCTTCAGGAAAGTCCGCATCCGTGCCCTCTTTGTCCCGTGCAGCATAAGCATTCAACACCGAAACAATATATGCGGGCAACCGAACCGGACGTACGAGTTCCTCGCGTAATTCCTCCTCCGAGAAATTTCCCAATGGCATGAATCGGCCCCCACCCGTACGGAGATACAGGATATTGACTATATCGTAATAGCCGTAGAAAAGTTCGAGATAACGCCTGTCGCGTTTCGACAGCGTTTCTCCGATCTCCGCTACAATGGCTGGGGCATCGAAACCTTTCGTCTCCGTGTCGAGCGAATACTCCTTCAGTCCTGAAACCAGACAGTAATAATTCTTCTCGAACATGGCATTATTCGGAATAAAGTATCTCGGCCACCTTTCCCTTCAGGTATTCTCCCAGTAGAGCGTCGAAGTCCTCATCCGTAAAACTGATATAGTAACCACCCTCTTTCGGACCAATCCGGAATCCGCTCTTGACAGATTCGGAATAGCCCACTTCAATACCTTCGGCTAAAATCGTCTTAACACTCGCCTCGAATTTCCCCTCGAAATCCTCCTTCATCGAAGCCGGCAGCAATGCCGACAAAGAGACCTTTTCCGTATCCGAGCCGTTCCAATTCTTCGCTACCGCCAACAACAGCTTTCCGATGAACTCAGGATCGATACTGACCGCATGTACCGAACCGGAAACACTCTTGGCTACGATCAGACGGTTGATATTCTCCTTGAGGGCGGCGATACTCTGACGACCCGCCAACGAAAGTTCGGTCATAGCGTTCCGTTTCAACTCCTCGGCCGACTTCTTCGCATCGGAAACGATGGCATCGGCCTGTTGACGAGCCTCTGTCACAATCTTTTTCGCACGCTCCTGTGCCTCACCAACCAGTTTATCCGCATCGCTGCGCCCTTTAGACAAACCCTCTTCGTAAAGTTTCTGGGTCAACTGCTGAAGTTTGTTTTCCATAATCTTCTCGACTGTTTTCGCTCCTTATTTTCTTATCTGTTTTCTATTTATAACGATATAATCCTCCCGTCTATTACTCTTGATGTTGCACTCTGAGCAAATCGGTCACAACTTTTACGGGAGAGAAAGTCGTGATCGGCACCTCTACGAATACCGTGTTCCACCGGGCCATGGCTCCGTTCCACAAACCCGGCAACTCTTGTGCCTTCAATTCCTTCCCATCCTTCGACTTGGAAGAGATAAAACCTGTCGCCGGATCGACAAACCGTGTAAGATCGAACTTCTGTCCGTTGAACCGTTTTATCCCGCACACCAGGTCCACCGGATTGAAATGGGTGGCATACTGCATGATCCCCTTGTCTTCAGGTGCAATCTGTGACGACTCGGCAATCTGCAGCGATTCCGTTCCATCCGCATTTGCCACCCAAAACGGACCTCCGCCCGGTTCGCCTTCATTGCGCACCATTCCGCACACACGGATCGGACGGTCAAGAATAGTTTCAAGTCGCCGAACGCGTTCGGCCATCGTACATCGCGCAAAACCCTCCGGAAGTTTTACACACAATTTCTCCTCCACAAAACGAACCGCATCGGCCAATATCGCCTCATCGGCTTCGCCGGCAGAAAGTACCCGCATAAAACGAAATACCTGTTCCTGCAATGTCACGAGCATCCCTCCCAACACCTTCTTGTAGCGAATCGTATCGCCCCGCTGGGAATCGGTCGTCACATTGTCGATATTTTTTACGAACACAACATCGGCATCCATATCGTTCAAATTCGCTATCAATGCGCCGTGACCCGCAGGACGGAACAGCAATGAGCCATCCGGATTCCGGAACAACGTATTGTCGGGGTTTACTGCCACGGTATCCGTACTGCTCTTCTGCACCGACATGCCCACATCATACTTCACCCCGAAACGTTCTTCGTAACGAGGCAACACCTCACCTAAAAGATTTTTAAAACCGGCAACATGTTCCGGTGATACGGTGAAATGGATATGCACCGTCCCATTGCAGGACGCATATGCAGCACCCTCGCACAGATGCTCTTCAAGAGCCGTGCGAGTCTCTTTGCCATACTTGTGAAACAGAATCAATGCTTTGGGACAAGTACCGTAATTCAACCCGTCACCGATCAGGGCGGAGATCACCCTATGATCCTCCGAACCCTTTGGGGCCAATGTCCGCAGACGGTCTCCGAATGCAAAACGTTCCACATTGTTCACTACCGTATCCACTTCGCTATTCCGCTTCCCTTCATTGACAAATTCGAACAATGCCTTAAACATCCGGGTCGCAGCACCCGAAGCCGGTACGAATTTGACAGTTTTAATCTTCCGAAGAGCCTCGTCGTAACGGGCTTCCAGAGTCGGGACCTCGTCGCCGACAACGACAATCCCGTCGCCGACCGAGGCGGCACGGCTGATATTCAGGAAAGGAAACCCCTCCCGAAAATTTTTGAGTTGCACTTCGACGTCAGAAACAGCAAGGCCGTGAGCGCTGATCTGTGCAAGATCCTTTTCAGTAAACATAGTGTTCGTGTTAGTAATTTTAAGCGGTTCAAAGATAATCATTTTTCCCGGCATCTTCCACAGAAAGGCATATAAAATTAACTTCTTACCCTTTCTCGCATATCGCACACATTCGACCCGGCAGATCAATGTCCTCAACTTTCAGGCGAACACGACAACGTTTATTCGGCAAGATGAAAAGTTCGGGGCGGTTCTGTTGTTCGTTACAGGCAAAAAGATTACCTTTGTGCGTTATGATAAAGGTGTATGAAAACCGGAAGCTCCGGGACATGAACAGTTTCGGAATCGATGTGCAAGCCGATCGGCTGATCGAGTTCGATTCGCATGATGAATTGCGTGACTTGCTGGCATCCGACTCTTCGTTGCTCGCCGGCCGATGGGCCGTACTGGGCGGAGGGAACAATATCCTCTTTTCGGATGATTTCCACGGCACGCTATTCCACCCTGTCGGGAAGAAAATCACAATCACCCATGAAGACGACGATTCGATCGAAATCCATGCTGAAGCCGGTATCGAATGGGATAATTTGGTAGACTGGTGTGTGGGCCGAGAAGTATGGGGGGCCGAAAACCTCTCCCTCATACCGGGCAGCGTCGGAGCTGCCCCCGTACAAAACATCGGCGCTTACGGAACCGAAGTCGGGCAATCGATCCGATCCGTCGAAACACTCTGCACCGATTCCCTTACAAAAATGACCATCGCAGCCGCGCACTGTTCTTTCGGGTACAGGGAGAGCATTTTCAAACACGCCCTGCGAGGCAAAACAATTATTACGGCAGTCAATTTCTCTTTCAGCAAACACCCCGCGCCAAAACTCGAATACGGCGACCTGGAGGCAGAGACCAAACGCCTCGGAGGGCCATCTCTCCAAAATATCCGACAGGCGGTCATCCACATTCGAACCGGCAAACTGCCAGACCCCAAAGTTACCGGAAATGCCGGCAGCTTTTTCAAGAATCCTGTCGTAGGCCGGGATGTAGCCTCTTCACTCAAAAATCGCTATCCCGACATGCCCGTGTATCCCGCACACGACCCTGAAAAGGTAAAACTGGCCGCAGGATGGCTCATCGATCGGGCTGGATGGAAAGGTTTCTCGAACGGGAAAGCCGGGGTTCATCAGCAACAGGCTTTGGTCCTGGTCAATCTCGGCAATGCAACCGGTGCCGATATCCTTGCTCTGGCTCACGACATACAACTCGATGTAGTCGAAAAATTCGGCGTCCGCATCGATACAGAAGTCAACATTTTTTGAACTTATGGAAACCCTCGAAAACAAATTCCGGAAATACATCGCCGACAACGCACTTTTTACCCCGGAAGACAGGATACTGTTAACTGTCAGCGGCGGCGTGGACTCCATGGTCATGTTATCGCTCTTCGCCAAAAGCGGATTCCATACAGGAGTTGCCCACTGCAATTTCCAACTCCGAGGGCAGGAAGCCGACGAAGACGAAGTGCTTGTAGAACAGGAGGCCTCCCGTTTCGGCCTTCCCTTTTACAACAAACGCTTCAACACGAGGGAAGAGATGGAACGAACGGGCGAATCGGTCCAAATGACAGCCCGCAAACTGCGATATGCGTGGTTCAATGAACTTTGTGAAACGGAAGGATATACAACCGTCGCAATCGCTCATCACGCCGACGACTCCATCGAAACCTTTTTTATAAACCTTCTGCGGGGCACAGGGCTCAAAGGACTGACCGGAATCCATAAAGTAAACGGTCGGGTCATCCGCCCATTGTTATTCGCTTCACGTAAAGAGATCCTCGACTATGCTTTGCAGCATAAAATCCCCTACCGAGAAGACTCATCCAACCGATCGACCAAATACTTGCGCAACAAGATAAGACTCGGAATCATTCCCCGACTGCGAGAAATCAACCCCCATTTCACAAAAGTAATGAGCGGTGACATCAAACGCCTGATCGATGCACAACGCTTCATCGACCGCAGTGTCGAATTGCTTCGCGATACCGTCGTATTCCGTCGCCAGGAAGACACCGTAATCGATCCTTCGAGAATCGATCCCGCCATGCCGAAGAATTTCGTCATCTACGAGCTGATGAATTCCGGCTACGGGTTCAAAGGAGACGTCGTGGATCAATTATGCGATGCCTTACACGGAGACAACGCTACCGGCAAACGATTCTATTCGAAAGATCACGTGGCGACCATCGACCGGGGTTTGATCGTTATCTCGGGAATAGCCGACAGTGACCCTTGTTTCACTGAGATCCTATCGGGACAGGACAAGGTCTATTGCGGCAATTCGGTTCTCTATCTCGAACAAACCGATATCGACAATGTCGGGGCACTGAACCAACCGGAAAACATCGCTCTGATCGATGCCGACAAACTCGTCTATCCGCTCCAATTACGCCGATGGCAAGAGGGTGACACCTTCAAACCACTGGGAATGAATGGACACAAAAAAGTAAGCGATTATCTGATCGATTCAAAAGTATCTCTTGCCGAGAAAGACCGGCAATTCGTTCTATTGAGCGAAGGGAAAATCGTATGGCTTGTAGGACGCCGACTCGACGATCGATTCAAAGTCGGTGAAACGACCGAAAATATCCTCCGAATCACGAAAGAAATCATCTGAAAACACCGTGGCCAAAAGCAATAAAATATCGTTTCGGGACAGCGTCGCCCTTTTCGAATC
>CASDWR010000114.1 GCA_949284665.1 uncultured Rikenellaceae bacterium
AGGACTTGTAATGGCCGTCCTGCTCTTTATGAAACGCATCATGGAAAGCACGCAAATCTCGGTCATCCGTGATGAACTCGAAGTCAACAAAGATGCAGAAAGCCGCTTGAAAGATGAAAAACTGAATATACCCGCCCATGTGGAAGTTTACGAAATCGACGGGCCGTATTTCTTCGGTGTGGCCAACAAATTCGACGAACTGATGCGCCAACTGCGCGACAAACCGAAAATACGAATCATTCGAATGCGTAAAGTGCCTTTCATCGATTCAACCGGTATCCACAATCTCGAGATTCTCATCCGTTCCTCACAAAGAGAGCAGATTCAGGTGATCCTCTCAGGCGTAACACCATCGGTAAGGGCAACGCTCGAAAAAGCGGGAACGGATCGATTGCTGGGCAAAGAGAACGTTTGCGACAACATCCACCTGGCGATCGCACGGGCTGGACAATTATTGACGGATATGCAGCAAGAAGGTGAGAACGTCGACCTTTCCTAAAAGGAACAGCAGATGGCTGACAAACCAGGCGTTAAACGCACTTCGAGAATACTTTTGCCGTACGGTCCCGCCTACCTTCAACGGATAGGATTATCGCGGTCGCCTCACCCCAACCGCTTTCAGTCATACACGGCAACTCGAAAACGGATGGATACGATAGCATATCCTGTCCGCATGTGATTGCTTCCGGGTCGGATTGGCAGTCGGAGGGCCAATGGAAGAAACAACCTATTCCGATTCGAGCCGGTCGAGCAATCCCTCACAGGCATCCTCCAACAGATCAAGCACCCGTTCGAATCCTTCTATCCCCTCGTAATACGGATCGGGAATATAGGTGTAATCCGTACGCCGCGCAAAGTCGATCAGGCGATACACCTTGTTCACGTCCTCAACGGTGGGGGCCAAACGGCACAGCCGTTCGTAATTGGCGTCATCCATCGCCAATATCATATCGAACCGATCGAAGTCGTCGCTCCTCACCAGACGCGAACGGCTCAGGAGTTCGTACCCTCTCTTGCGCGCGCTGCGACGCATTCGCTCATCGGGCAAATCCCCTGCATGTCCGCCATATGTACCGGCCGAATCAACCTCATATTTCCAAGACAACCCTTCGGCAGCGGCTTTACACCGGAAGATCTCTTCAGCAGCCGGAGATCGGCATATATTTCCCAAACAGACAAACAATAACCGTCTTTTCATCTCCCACCCTGACCGGTCGACAGGGCTTTTCCCGATAGTACTCATGCCGGCAAAGATAATACATCCGGACGGAACTTAGAAAAAAGCGCCTGCATGATCCGTCATGGTACGGTAATTGAAACCCTTCACCCGAATCTCCAATGTACGGCTCACCATGAAAAAACTCGGAAAAGGCATTTATCATTTTCTAACCTCTTCCCGATGGAATGATTCGGCTCTACTCTTCCTGCGACTCTTCACGGGAACAATGATGATGATGCACGGAATTACCAAAATACAAGACTACGAGATGCTTTACCCCTCATTTCCGGATCTGTTGGGATTGGGAGGCGGTACGACACTCACCATCATCACCTTGATAGAGGTAGGGTGTTCTGCCCTCCTGATCATCGGGCTGTTGGTCCGACCTGCCTCCATCATCCTCGCCATCGGCATGTTTACGGCAACTTTCATCGCTTTCCCTCACAAGACATTCGCGCAGGGCGAACTCTCATTCGTCTACATGGGAATCTACCTCGCTTTGGCCATCTCGGGAGGTGGGAGATACGCTTTCGACAAATTGTTACGAGCTAAAAAATAGGAAAAATGACAGAAATTTATTATCTTTCGACAGATTTTTTCGACCCTTGCGATCCATACGATCATGTAAAACCTCGAAACAGATGAGACAGCGAATCACATACATATCCGCCATGTCGATCCTGCTCGTCTCGATCGCAACATTCGTCAGGGCCGTTAACCCTGCTCCGACCTATCCGAAGGCCGTTCCGATAGAATTACGCGATACCAGCAACAAACCCGTGCCCGTTCCGTTCCTGGGGGAAAAACACCTGCTCATTTTCTATCCCGATCCGGACCATGCATTCCAAAACAGCGCATTTACGGATTATCTCGAAGACCATCCGATCGACAGTCCGAACATATTCGGCTTCGGTGTAGTCAATCTGAAAGATGCCCCGTTGTTGCCCGATGTCCTCATCCGAGGGATGATTCGCAACAAAGTACGGAAAACCGGAGCTCTCATCCTGACAGATCCCGACCGCACATTGAGCACCCAATGGCAACTGGGCGATGTCAACAACCTTTTCACTCTGATATTCGTAACCAAAGATTGCGATATCGTCTACGTAAAAAAGGGAAAAATGGACGAAGCAGATACCAAAGAGTTCTTCGCCCTGATCGACCAATACAAATAAGAGACTCCGAACCGGAGCCAACATCGAAATCCTTATCCACACATGGAAACTTCCGACTGTGCGAAAAGAATCGCATGGGCATTTCTGCTTGCCATGCTTCTACCGAATATCCTGCTGGCATGTATCGGGCACTATTCGGGACCAACCATAATCGCGTCACTGCTGTTGCCCGCAGGATTCTATATCCTGTGGATAAACATGGCACGGAAACCGGGCGTAATGGTGTTGTGCGCAATACCATTGATGATCTTATGTATTTTCGAACTCGTCCAATTATACCTTTTCGGAGGCGGAAACGTCAGCGGCAACATGTTTACCAATGTCTTTACCACCAACTCCACCGAGGCAACCGAACTGCTCCGATACATCTATATTCCGATCCTTGCCGGAATCGTCATCTATCTACCGCTAATCATCATGGCAATCCGGTCGATCCGGTGCAGTGAAGCAACCTCCGCTGCCGTCCGTGAAAAATGGCGCATCGTAGGGATGTGTTGCATTATCGTCGGCGGGGTCATCGCATCGATCGCACGTATCGAACTGGGCATATCTGCCACACGTCGGTACATCTTCCCAGCCAATGTAACAATGAATATAGCAACGAGTCTGCACGAAATCGATCTCACCGACGACTACCTGATCCATACCCACGACTACCTGTTCCATCCAAAACGCGACTCGCTACGACCCGATTCTCAACGCAATGTTTTCGTCCTGGTCATCGGAGAAGCATCTCGCGCTGCAAACTGGTCCGCATACGGTTACCGACGGAAAACTACCCCGCACCTCGATACGCTCCACGGCATCGTCTTCTGTCGCGACATGATCACCCAAAGCAACGTCACACACAAAAGCGTCCCACTGCTCCTCTCCGATACCGATGCTCGCGACTATCGAAAACTGTTCCACAGTAAAAGCATCCTGGCGCTCTTCCGGGAGGCAGGTTTCTTTACAGCATTTCTGTCGAATCAGCGGCCCAACCGAAATATCATTCAGAATTTCGCCTCAGAAGCCGAAATAACCCGCTACCTGCCCTCCGGATCATTCGACGAAGCGCTAATCCCCCTGCTCGACAGCATACTCTCGGCCAACAATCGCGATCTGTTTGTCGTGATACATTGCTACGGTTCCCATTTCGACTATGGGAAACGCTATCCGGAATCGTTCGAAGTCTATCGCCCGACCGCCTGCTCAATTCTCGACAAAAGTCTCGGAAACCAATGGATAAACCGCTACGACAACTCCATCCTCTATACGGATCATGTTCTGTCGCGCATGATCGAAACACTCAACCGTCCGCAATACCGTGCAGCCATGATCTTCTGCTCCGATCACGGAGAAGACCTCTTCGATTACGACACAAACCGTTTCCTCCATGCATCCCCACATCTGACCGCTTATCAACTCCATATTCCCTGTTTCTTCTGGCTCTCGGAAAGCTATCGCCGATCCTGTCCATCCAAATACCAGGCATTGACCCGCAATGCCGCAAAACCTGTCTCCACATGCAATATCTTTCATTCGATGGGCCACCTCGCAGGTATCACTGCCGCTCATGTCGACACCACAAAATCACTGCTCAACCCCACCTACCGTATTCGTACCAGATATGTCCTTGACGAACAGGAGATGCGCGCCATCCCTTTGCATCTGCTCCGTCTGGAACCCGTTGATCGACAAGTTTTACACAATTACGGCATAAAACTTGAATAAATCACATTTTCCCTTTATCTTTGAAAATGTTATAATTCATAAACCGATGGAAATCGAAACTATCAACCTGCCCGACGACTACGAAGGCAAAGTCATTGCAACCCTCATGAAATACCACACCGATCCGCAAAAATTCGCCGGATGCGGTGTCTTGTACATCCACGGTTATCTGGACTACTTTTTTCAGGAACATATGGCTGATTATTTCGTATCGAGAGGCAAAAACTTCTATGCCGTCGATCTTCGCAAATACGGTCGCTCCCTGCTCCCGAACCAACATCCTTACTATTGCAAAAAATTGACCGAATATTTCCCGGAAATCGACTACGCCATAAAAACAATGCTGAAAGAAGGAAACGTCGACATTACGCTAATCGGACATTCGACCGGAGGACTGATATCCATCATGTACGGGTCATTCGGACCTTATCGTGAATTCATCACCCGAATGATTCTCAACTCGCCCTTCCTCGACTTCAATACCAATTGGTTCCGAAGACGCTTTCTCATCCCGATAGTCGGAGAAATCAGCCGATTCTATCCTTATGCCGGGAAAAAGAACGAAATTTCTCCAAACTATTTCCGCTCCATTCACCGTTCCGAACACGGCGAATGGGATTTCAACACGGATTACAAACCCGCCGAGGCCCCTCGCCTCTACTTCGCCTGGCTGCGCGCCGTATATAAAGCGCAATGGAAAATCCGCAAAAAAAGGTACTACATGCCCTTCCCGATCATGGTCATGTGCTCCGATCGTTCATCCTATTGTAAAAAGTGGAGCGACATCGCCTCCGAATCGGATGCCGTACTCAATGTAAAACACATCCGAAAATATGCCCAACGGCTCGGGGCGGATGTCCGTTTAGTGGAAATCAAGGGCGGACTGCATGATCTCGTACTTTCCAAACCCGAGGTCCGGGAACATGTTCTCGCCACAATGAATGCCTTTATCGACCGATATTTTCCATGACCCCCCTCCAGTAAATAATTTCTTTATCGAGACTCCAAAAAGAAAAAACGGCTACATCTTTATCGGTGTAGCCGTTTTTACAAATCGAGCATATCACGAAGGAACTGTCTCCTTCCACTGATCGCCAACAGAACCCGAAAGGTCAAAATACTCGAACCTTTCGGACAAGCATCCTTTAGACCCTTAATTACTTCGATGCTTCCACGGATGCTTTTCTGAACTCCTTCATCAATTTGGAGATCTCCAAAGCAGCCTTACGTGCACGAGTACCTGCAGCCTTGTTGTTCTTCACAACCTGAAGGTTAGCATTCGTCTGGAAAAGGGCGATCTGCTCATTGATTTTTTCTACTAAAGCTTGCATAAATCCTATTATTTAAAAATTTGGGTCTTCTGTTATCTGATGCAAAAATAAGAAAAAAAACGATTCAGACAAGTAAATTCTCCTCTTTTTTACATTTACATATAAAAAACTCATCCATTTTCGATTATTTATGCCGTTTCTTCCACTTCCAGAAGTAACCCTTCAAAATCTTTTTCAATCCATGCGAACGGGAAGTCTGTCCATAGCCGTAGCCATAGCCATATCCGTAGCCATAACTGCCATATCTGGTATACGACTTACCCATCCCTACATCCGTGATCACGAGATTCATGTTTTTCAGGGAATGTCTTGTTGCAAGGGCATTCATCGGTGCCAGATTCCGTTTGAACGAATGATTGATACGGACAGCAAACACCGTTAAATCCGCAAGACGATTGACGATCAATGTATCGCTGACCAACGCTACGGGAGGCGTGTCGATAACGATGTAGTCGTAATGACGTTTTAACTCCTCGACTGCCATATCTATCTCATTGTTCATCAGCAATTCGGCAGGATTGGGTGGAATCGCGCCCACATAAAGCATATCGACCGATCCCATTTCATTTTTGGCAACCAATTTCATGATATCCGACTCCTTGCCCGCCAAAAAATTCACCAATCCGGTAAGACGACGCTGACCGCTCACCCGCTCCGCAAGCGAAGCTTTTCGTAAATCAAGGTCAATCAAAATCACTTTCTTACCTGTTATCGAAAGCGACAACGCAAGATTGATCGAAATAAAACTTTTCCCTTCGGATGGGATCGTCGACGTAACCATAATCACCTGTCCTCCCTTGGGCATCGTAAAATCAAGATTCGTTCGTACCATGCGGAATGCCTCCGACACGGGATCTCGACTGTTCTTGGTGATGATCACATCTTCTTTCATGCCACTTTCCTTCGATGGAATGGTCCCCAAAATCGGAATATTCGTGGCATCCTCGACCTCCTTGACACTTGCAATCTTCACACGCAATTGTTCGATCAGGAAAATCACCAATGCAGGCAGAAGCACGCCAATACAGAAAAACAGGACGACAATTAATTTCGTTCTCGGAGCCACGGCCCGAAAAACAGGGGTAGCCGGATCGACTACTTGTGCAACCGTAGATGCGGCAGCAAGTTTCAAATTCGTCTCTTCCCTTTTGTTCAACAGAAAAATGTAAATCGACTCTTTGATCTGCTGATTGCGAATGATCGATTGTGCTTCTTTCTCAAGTGTCGGCACATTCTGTACCCGATTCGAAATCAGGTTTATCTGTTTTTCAATGGAGTTCTGTTTGATCCGGAGCGACTCTTTCAGGCTGTTGATCGCACCCTTGAGCGAAGACTGGGTCGACTCGATCTGCATCTTCAGATCGGAAACGATCGGGTTATCCTTCATTTTTTCGCCGTCGAACCGAAGCAACTGAATTACCAACTCATTATATTGATTGATCGCTCGATTCAGCGACTCATCTTCAATTCCGATATTGGCCGGAAGTTGCTTGGCTTCTCCGTCGTATCCGGTCAACAAATCGTACACATTTTCGAGCAGCATGATTTGCGTAGCCGTGGCCACCGCCTCCTCTTCGTACTTGTTGGCCGACTGCAGGAATATGTTCGATTCGGAAACGATATCGATCGACTGTTTGTTCTTCTTGAAACGCTCCACTTCACTGTCTATCCCTGTCAATTCAGCATCCACATGCGTCAAGCGATCGTTGATAAAATCAAGCGTAACGCGTGCCAACTGCCTTTTCCACTCGCTGGCATCGAAATTATAGATTTTGATCAGTTCGTTCACGATATCGGCCGACTTCTGAGGCACATGGGTTTTGAGTGAGATATTGATCACACTCGTCAATTTGGAGGCTAAGGAAACGCTGAGATTCCGAGCATAAACCTCTGCCATTTCCCGCGGATCGTACACCTTGATCTGGAAAACATCTCCAATCGACTCATTGTAGTTTTTATTCCTGACGATTGAAAAGGTGGCTATGCTGTCCTTGATCGTTTCACCATAAAAACCGGAAATCTTGCGTTCGACCTCCTCTTTGCCGTTCTTGTACTTCAATGTCGCATTCCATGTGTCGTTTTGTGCCAGATGCATCCGCAATGAAAACGGCTCATTCAACGTATCCACCATCATTCTCACAGGGGCATCTTCCGAATAGATCTCTTGCTCACCGACTTTCCGCACTCCGAAATATGCGATATTCGCATGGAGTTTCTCGACCACCTGATACATCAACGAACGCGAACGGAGAATATACATCTCATTCTCCACATTGCTCGTGTTGCGCCACATGCGGACCTGCTTGAAATCGGTCACATCCGAATCAAGTCCCCGGGAATACTCTTCATCGATCAGGATCGTTGCCGAAGCCACATATTGTTTGGGCGACACCTTGATATAAAGGTATCCTGCCCCAAGACAAACAATCACCGACAGAACGAACCAATACCAGTTCCCCAGGATAAAATCGTATAAGTCTCTCAACGAAAACTCATTGCCTTCTGTCTTTCCAAATGGTTCCTTGCTTCTCTCTTCCATGGATTTTCTATCGACTTAAGTAAAAAATAGACATTGCGATCGACGTAAACAGGGAACCTAACGAAACGATCGTCGGGAAATTATTGTTGAATGAGGAGATCGACCGTGCTTTCGCATTTACCGGTTCGACACATATCACGTCATTCTGCTGCAGATAAAAATACTCGGATTCAAATATTTTTTTCGACTTCAGGTCCAGCCTTGCATATTCACGTACGCCATTATTTTCACGGATCACCAACACGTTCCCCCGTTTCCCGTACACAGTCAGGTCGCCAGCCAAACCGATCGCCTCCAGGATGGACAACCGGTCCCCCTGCACGTTGAAAGTTCCGGGGTGGGTCACTTCGCCGATCACCGTAATCTTGAAATTCAAAAAATTCACCGTTACCACCGGATCCGGAACGACATTTTTCAACGAATCTTTCAGCATGTCGGAAAGTTCCTGACGTGTCATACCCGCCACATGCAACGTTCCCAACACCGGGAAATCGATATTCCCTGACTGATTGACCAAATACCCCTCCATCTCTTGCCGGACATTCGTATCCACCGTCCCGCGCAATGAGGACGACAGTTGATTCCGAACACCCGACAGATTGTACGGTACGGCCAATTCCGGCTTGATCGACGACACCATAATAGAGAGCAAATCCCCGCTTTTGATCACATTCGTATATGTGTTGGTAATGCGATGCGATTCACCCGAATTAATATCCTGAAAATATGCGATATCTTTCGATGTGGCACAAGAGCAGAGAACTCCTGCGATACCGATCATCAACAGACAATTTTTGATTTTACCCATATGAAAATCGCAAAGAATAAATGCCTCAATTATTTCGTCGGCAAATATAGGGATAATTTTCAAGATTCAAGTACAACTTTCTGTTTCTTTTTGGCTTTTTTCGTACCACAACTTACCACGATTTTGCATTGTATTGATCGGTTTCAAAAAAATATATACATTTGTTCAAACCTTTCCATGATTCTCCGGCATGAAAAAAAGAAGTAGCGGCGGGACACGGTATGTAATTGCAGCGCTGATGGTATTGACTGCCACTGCCTGCACCAAGCCATTTCCTAAAAAAGCATGCGACATAATCGGCACAACGGAAGAGGGTATCATGACGCTGTGTACGGTCGAGACAACTCGCGATTCCCTCTTCCTGAGACAACATTGCAGCACGCTGAATCGTAAACAGATGAGATCAGACCTCTTCGAAACCCTGATGATCCGCATGTTGGCCACGGTCAATGACCCACACAATCCGGGTGTCGGGATCGCGGCCCCGCAAGTGGGGCTTTCCTACCGATTGGTCGCCGTCAAAAGATTCGACAAAATCGGCGAACCTTTCGAATTCTATGCAAATCCACAAATCATCTATTATTCACCGAAAACATCCGAAGGACGCGAAGGCTGCCTTTCGATTCCGGGATATGCGGGACAAGTGGAACGTTCCGTCGAAATAGTCATCCGTTACGAGAATCCGGCCGACTGCAAACCGAAACAGGAACGTGTCAAAGGGTATACGGCCGTTATCTTCCAGCACGAAATCGACCATCTGAACGGCATTCTCTACACTGATCGGGCATCGAAAGTCTACCGGCGCGAATAATTCCCGACAGAATACCCGTTATACTGATAGCAAAATCAGAACCTGGGCTGTCATCACCCGCAAAAACATGGTCAGCGGATAGACGGTGGCATAACTCACGGCCGGACGATCGTTCGGAGAAACGGCCGAAGCAAACGACAGTGCAACAGGATTGGTCATACCCCCAGAAATTACTCCCAACAGCGAAAAATAATC
>CASDWR010000115.1 GCA_949284665.1 uncultured Rikenellaceae bacterium
CGTAAATTCCGGACAGGCGTACCGTACGCCCACAAAAACCTGTCGCCCTTATTATGTGAGAATTCCCCTCTTTCAACATTGGCTACAGATAGCTTCCCACCGCAAAATTCAAGATACATACCGTTAAAACTTCAATCTCCCTCCGCAGGCAAATTCCCTTTGACGGAACTGCCAGCGAAGAGCGGATTCAGTCCGGTATGCGGTACCCCAAGGATCTCCGACCAATCCCGGGGGAACCGGGACGATCTACTGCTTCAGTACATATTTCGGCTTGTACAACTCCCGATGCTCCTCCTTGTAACGCAACGTCGCCTCGACGATGCAGAGTTGTGTGAAGGGCAGCAGGAGTTCCAGGCCGCAACGACCGGTCGACTGCACCACCACCTGCGTATCGGATCCCTGTATGAAAGAGAACACCTTCAACCATGCTCTCAGATTGTTTTCCGACACGAAGGATTGTCGTGAACGCAATTGGTCGATCTTACCGTTCAGATACTCCTTGTAAGATGCCGCCTCCCCGGCGTCATCCAAAACACAATATTTGAAATTATCATAAAAACATCTCAAACGGTCCCGTTCCGCCACCGGCACCTTCAGCCTCATGCCGAAAGCCGTCCCGATGGCCAGAGCAATCATCCGTTTGACTGTCAAGCTTTTCCCATAAAGCAGATAACGTTTCAGCCAGGAAGTAAACTTGGGCTCCGAGGGCCCGAACGAAAGGATCGAATCGGCATTCTGCCCGTTGATCATGATCGCATCCGGCCCCCATCTCCGAACCACCTCTTCGGCCCCGTAAAAATGACAATGGGCATAATGGCGATCGAACAATCCCATGCGTACAATCGCCCGTTCAGTCTCCTCGCTGTGGCAGTCGGTAAGATCGAATACCTGCAGTTCCTTGCCAAGACGCGCCGCCTTGCGGCGTGCATTCCGGATCTCCCGGTCGTGCGTCCGGATTCTGCCGTCGCGAAAGAAAACCGGGAAAAAATCGATTCCCAACCGGCACAACATCCGAGCCAAATAGTCCGAATCCACTCCGCCACTGTAACAAAGCACTTTCGGGCGCATATCCTCCTTCAAAGGGAGGAGCAATGCTTCCACTGCACTGTCGATCGCCCTGCGGAAAGCGATCCGGTCCGGCGTATTGGGAACCCCTTCCAACGGCCATTCTGTCTCCACTCGTATCCCTTCCCGATCGATCCGCATCACACCGCACGGAGGCAGTTTGTGTATCTCCGTCCAGCGGGTAGCGTCACCCGAGGTGTAACCGTGTTTGTCGAAATAACGGCACTCGTTTTCATTTTTCGCTCGGGCAACGAGTTCCTTCTCGCTGAAAAAGGCAAAAACATCGTCCGTTATGTATACCACACCGTCACGCTGCCACCAATAGATACGGCAACAACCGAACGGATCGGTACGCAGGAGGAGCGTATCATCGCTGATCGTTAATTCCCCCCCCCTTCATTAATTCGATGCACAGAAAGATAATATTCTTTCGTGACGTCAGTCGGATGCGGGTGCAACGCAAAGTGCAATACGATACGGACGTCGTATCCACCGACATTCCGTACCACCTCCGTAGCCGCATCATGTCCCTTACTGTAAATCATATTATCGACCTTATTTCCCTCAAAAATATTTTTGTAGATATACCCGGAACTATATATTCCACCTCGGTTTGTGTCTATCGACTTAACTCCTCCAACGAGAAAGATCCATTCAACAATCTCTCGACGAACTCCCGAAACGCTCCCTCTCCTCCTTGCTTTTCGGTTATGAAGGAGACAATCTCTTGCACATAAATCGGTGCATTGGAGGGTGCAGCAGATATTCCCGCTCGTTTTAATAGTGCTATATCGTTAATATCATCTCCTATATAGGCAACATCGTCCATCGATATTTGCAATTCCCTACACAACGATTCAGTCACTGCAAGTTTGTCCTTAACACCTTGAAATAGATAATCTACCTTCAACTTTTCAGCACGACGCTGTACTATCGCTGTCTCTTCACCAGTAATAATGCCAACCGGAATTCCTGCCCGATGGGCAAACAAGACGCCGGCGCTGTCATACGTATGGAACTTTTTCCATTCGTTACCCGTCTGGTCGTAATACATCCCGCCGTCTGTCCAAACGCCGTCAATATCCGTCAAAATAAGTTTAGGCAGTTTCATTCCTTTATGTTTTTAGCCGGGGCGCCAACAAGCACCGCTCCTTCCGGGAAAGAGTGCAGGACAACGGCATTCGCTCCGATTACCGCATTCTTCCCAATATGTACATCACCCAATATAGATGCGCCTGCATATACCACGGAATCGGCACCCAGGCATGGTCTTCCGCCATTTTTATCGCCCAGCGTAACATTCTGGTGCAGCAGGCAGTTGTCGCCTATGATGCACCGCGCTCCTACCACCAGCCCCGCTCCATGGTTTATCTTCAACCCACGCCCTATGTCTGCGGAATAATAAAGTTCCGACAAACCGTTTATCCGACCAATATTCGAAATGATGTCTTTCTGTCCCCCCCCCTTGCCGGCCTCCTTCCCAAGGAAGAACAATCTTGCTATTCGATAGGTCAGCACGGCATGGAGCTGGGGAGTCAATATCAGCTTATCAATATCAATCTCCCTGTCATTCGGATACCAGCGGAGGTAATCACTGCCGAACACATCGACCGCCTCAGCATAAATACCGGAGTCATAGGCCAGCTCAAATCCGGACAGAAAACTCCTGTCTTTCCATTGGTTGAGCAAATCAAAACAGTCCCTACCAGTCATTTCTGAATGTCTTCAGGATATATGATCTCGTTGGCCGGTATGTCCCTGGCCACACGCTTGCCTATCACTTCCGAGAGCTGACTCCACCTATATCCGTCTCCGGGGCTCAGCATGTGGAGGTCTTCCTCCCTTATGACCTCATTCACCTTCAGGAGCCTACGTGTCGCAATCGAGCGTTCCAGCTTGACCTTTGCCGTCTGCACGCTCTTGTCGATATACAGTTCTTCCTTGCCGAGCCATTTTTCCGCCACACGTATGTCCCTCACCATGCGGTTTACGCCGTCAGGACCCAGCGAACCGGCCTGGTCGGTACCCTTCATGCGGCGGTCTATGGTGATGTGCTTTTCTATTATCTCTGCGCCCATGCCGATTGCCACAATAGGTGCGGATATGCCTATCGTGTGGTCCGAGAAACCAATGCGATACTGCGGATAGTGCTTTTTCAGATACAGTATGGTACGCAGATTCAGGTTGTCGGGCTCCGTAGGATACTGCGACACGCAGTGCAGGATTGAGATGTTGGAGTGGTAGCGGGTAATCACATCCAGCGCCTCATCCAGCTCCTTCTTGCCAGCCATGCCGGTGGAAAGGATTATCGGTATTTTCGTTTCTGCCATTGCCTCCAGCAGCGGAAGGTTTGTCAGGTCGCGGCTGGCCACCTTCAGGTAATCGGGCGTGAAGAGTTTCAGCAGCGAGAGGCAGCCTTTCGCACACAGGGTCTCCACGAAATCGAGTCCAAACGACTTGGCATGCTTGTACACCTCATAATGTTCTTCATCAGAAAGTTCCAACGCTGCCCGATGTTCTCCGTATGTTTTCCCGAATGAATTCGGATTGACATACGGACGACTCATTTGAGAGGCACTCAATTCTTCATTCAGATCTCTTTTGGTCATCTTTACCGCATTCATCGGCTCCAACTCCTGATTAAAGACCTCTTCATGAACCGGACGTGCAACAAGTTCAACTAACAATTTTGCTATGTCAACCGAACCGTTATGATTTTGCCCTATTTCGCCGATTATATATGTTTTATCCATTATGGTATTTACTTTTGATTCTTATTGATTTCACCGACCATTGATATTTTATACTCCGGATGCTGATCCAAATATAATAGAATAGACTCGGCATTCATCCGACATCCTTTTTCTTGCATATCCGCATATAACCTGGAAGCGTTTTGAAAATCGGCTTCCGTATCAATGGTCAATCTAATGTCCTTCCGCATAGCAATCTCTTGAGCTACTGGAATCCATTGAATCGAGAAATAGTCAGGATGGGTATAGATGTAGTTCGTAACATGTTCGTGGTATAGGCTTTCTTGTGTAAGCCGAGCAACAGATTCCATTGCTGACAATGAGACATATTCGCTCCAAAAACCAAAATGAGTCTTTATGGAAGGAATCCCTGCAACATCATAACTCATATAATCACAAGAGGTCTCGGAAACACAACCGACGAACTTTCTCAATGACTCTTCATCCAAAAAAGGATTATCCGAACAAACCCGAATCACTCCCGCAATTTGGTTTGCTCTCGCACACTCAATAAAACGAGACAGCACATCTGTCTCATTTCCACGAAAACAGCGTACTTGTCGATCTCGACAGAATGCTTCGATCAGATCATCTTGCTGATTTGTCGTTGTAGCGATAACCATCGGGACTTGAATACGATTAATTTTATCTACGATGATATCCAATATCGTACTCTCTTTATAGAATGGCAACAGCACTTTTTTCGGCATTCTGGTTGACCCAAGCCTAGCCTGTATAATCACTGAAATTTCCCCATCCATAACCAATTACTCTCAAGATCTTTTTATAATCAATATCTTTTCGACGAATTTTCGTATTTTGCTTATTGCTTACTACATTGCTTTATCTTTCGGGATAACCAAATATTCAAAAATGTCCAAATAAGAATATCCACTATCAACAATAAAGTAATGTTTACTATTGGAGAAATAAGCACATTTAATATTGTAATTATTAACGAAATAGATATTAACGTCAGCATTACTTGCTGCTGATTCATTCCTAATGCCAATAATTTATGATGAATATGATTTTTATCCGGCATAAAAGGATTCTTTCCATTACGCACTCGATGTAAATAAACTCTGACAACATCGAAACAAGGTACGATTAACGGAGAAAAAGCCAATATCATCGGATTCTGTAAAATGCTGCCGTTTCCCGAAGCAAATTGATGCAACTGAATCCCCAAAAAACAAAGGATTATGCCAATAG
>CASDWR010000116.1 GCA_949284665.1 uncultured Rikenellaceae bacterium
AGCATACCAGAACAACGAATCCACCAGTTTTTCGGAAAGTCCTTCCCGTTTCACAAAACGGGAAAAGAACCATACACTGACCAGAAATGCGAGAGCCCATGCAATCCCGTAATAACGGATTTCGAGGGACCCAATATGGAAAAAGGCGGGATTCACATCCCATCTCACGAATAAAAAAGCAATCATTTACGCTATTACGATTTATCTCTTCGGTCCAAAGATACTAATTTTTATTGAGCGTAAACGAAAAAGTACTACCTTTTCCCAGTTCGCTCCGCAAAGTGATATTTTCGCCGTGGGCTTCGATGATATGTTTTACGATGGACAGGCCGAGTCCGGTCCCGCCCTGTTCCCGGGAACGGCTTTTGTCGGTACGATAAAAACGTTCGAAAACCCTGGGAATATCTTCTTTAGCAATACCCACTCCGTTGTCGGTGACCTCGACCATTACTTTCTCGAACATGTCGATAAAATTGATACGGGTTGTTCCTCCTTCATTCCCGTAACGGATGGAATTTATTATGAGATTTATGAGCACCTGTTCGATATATCTTTTGTCGGCGGTTACGAAGATCGGTTGTTGCTGCGAGGCCCCCACCGTGATCCGAATACGTTTCTTTGTCGCCTCGAACTCAATAGTTTCCACGATGTAGCGTGTCAGCGCCACGATATCGAACCTCTCTTTTTGCAGTTGCAACACACCCGACTCGAGTCGCGAGATCTCTTCCAGATCGTTTACGATATTGATCAGACGATCGATGCTTTTTTCCGATCGTTCCAAATATTTCCGATTAATTGTTTCGTCGTCCAACCCTCCATCCAGCAGGGTCGAAATATAACCCTGAATATTGAAAATCGGGGTTTTTATCTCGTGAGACACATTACCGAGAAACTCTTTCCTGTACTTTTCATTCTCTTTCAGACGGGCGATTTCACGGCGGTTGGTTTCGGCCCAGGAGGTGAGTTTGTCACGGATATCCTCTACCATGTTTTCCTGATGCATCAACTCTTTCTCCAACTCGCGAGTTTTAAAGTCACGCGACAATACGACCTGATAAATCGGTTTGATTCGATAGATCACGAATTTCTGAATCACGAAACGCGCCACATAATACCCCACGATACAGACCACCGACGTATAGAGCAGAAAATACCACGACCAGACACCTCTGAACAAATACTCCAGCAATGCCCCGCCGATCGCCATTCCGCTCATCACTCCGGCCACGATCCATGCTGCCGATTCGATCGTCTTGACCTTCATCGTACCGAACCGTTCATGTATCCCTTCATCAGACGAGCGATATACTTGCCGATAATATCGAATTCGATATTGACGACCGTTCCCTGACGGATGTCGTGGAAGTTTGTATGTTCATAGGTATAAGGCACGATGGCCACCTGAAACGAGTCCCGCTGCGAGTTGACCACCGTAAGGCTTACCCCATTGACAGCCACGGAACCCTTTTCCACGGTGGTATTGTCACCCGTTGGAACGTAGCGGAACGTATAGTAATAACTGCCGCCCGCCTCCTCGACCTTTTCGCATACGGCCGTTTGATCCACATGTCCCTGAACGATATGGCCGTCCAGCAGCGCATCCGGACGCATGCTCCGTTCCAGGTTCACTCGATCTCCGACTTTCAGCAAGCCCAAATTCGACTTAATCAGTGTCTCCAACACGGCCGTTACCGTATAAGTATCGCCATCGATCGACTCAACGGTCAAACATACGCCGTTATGAGCAATGCTCTGATCCACTTTCAACTCGTCGGCTATATCGGTTTTCAGAGTAAACACCTTGTTCTGCCGATCTTCCTTTACGGCGACCACAGTCGCCATCCGTTCTACGATTCCCGAAAACATTTTTTACTTTTTGGTTTAGGTTTGATTAATGTTACCGTTACATTATTGAGGGATTCTCTTTCCATGGCACTGTTAATGAAACTGTCAATTGAAGATGACCGTAAATCCTCTGACCAGATAGAGTGCATCGACTTCGCATCGGTCGATTACCATCGTACCATATCGAGGGTTGGCTGCTTCGAGTGAAAGTCGGTCGCTGCCAGGCGCATACGAAATACGCCTCAACCCGACAACCCGGTCGCTTACCACCACATAACGGTATCCCGGCACGATATGTTCCACATCGGGTTTACGTTCAACGAAAAGCGTCGCTCCGCACGGGATATCGGGTTGTGCCGAATCGTTCAGCAACAGTGCGGCCAGGGTACATCCTTTGAAACGAGGATCGGGAAGGATCGCCGTCGGAGTCGGCATCCGTTCCTGTCGGACCAAGTTCATAATATCCGACTCATAGAAAGGTATGCCACCCCTTCCCTCTTCCGGGCAAAGGAACATTGACCCTTCTCCCGTAAGCAACCAAGCTCGACTGACATCCGGATAACGCCTTGTAATCATCTCGGCCAACTCCTTGCTCACGCCGTTTTTACCCTTTTTGATCCGGTACAGATTTTCAGCACGCGTCAATCCGATGTTCAATGCGAACGAGTTGGTCGACAAACCCGCCCATTGAATCACCTTGTCCACTCTCTGCCAGTCGTCAGCCATTGCCTAATTTCACTTTAATTTTTAAAAATCGCCTGTCGGCTTGCGTTTTTCACGAAAAAAGTTGCATCTTTGTAATCGATTTCACCGAATGGTCCCGTAGTTCAATGGATAGAATATATGATTCCGGTTCATACGATATGGGTTCGATTCCCGTCGGGACTACAAATCTAAATAGACATTTTGCTGTTTCACAGCATTTTATCTGTATCACTTCCGATTTCATGACGACTTTTCGGCGAGTCAGCGGTTTTTTCAGCCCTTTTTTATACCGATCGACATCTTTCCCGCAAATATAAGTCTTTCCTTCCTATTCTGCAAAGTATAAGGTCCCCTCGTCTTCCCCACATTGGTCGTGTACGGATGACTTAATCCCCGTTTTCGCATTGTCCCTCCGAAAAAATCACTACTTTTGTCTTGTCCGCCTTTGCATTCCGAATCCTGCTTCCGTCTGTTGCAGGCTCAGCTTGTATGTGGTCTGACGGGAAACGGAGCGTTTACAGGGGGCATTTAACAATCCGAACCATACGAAAGACATGAGAGGTAAAGTTCTGATCCTTCCGTTGGCAGCGGGTGGATTCGTTCCTGTGCTGCACGCGGCGCAACCGGCCGAGGTCCGGAAACCGAATATTGTGTTTATCCTTGCCGACGATATGGGATACGAATGCGTAGGGGCTTACGGTGGAACCTACCGCACCCCTCGAATCGACATCTTGGCCCAAGAGGGCATACTGTTCGAACATGCTTATTCGCAGCCTCTCTCCACTCCTTCGAGGGTACAATTGATGACAGGCCGTTACAACCATAAGAATTATTCGGAATTCGGATTTCTGAATCAGGATCAACACACATTCGCCGAACTGGCCCATGAGGCGGGTTACCGGACCGCAATCGTCGGCAAATGGCAGCTCGGTGCCAATTCCGCACTGCCCGCTCATTTCGGATTCGACAACTACTGTCTATGGCAACTCAGCTACAAGCGGACCAAAGAGGCAGAGCGGTATGCGAAGCCCTTGATCGAGGCGGACGGCCGCTTGCTGGAGCGTACGGCGGACGACTACGGGCCGGACATTTTCGTCGAATACATCGAACGGTTCATCGACAAAAACCGTGAACAGCCTTTTTTACTCTATTACCCGATGGTACTCGTACACGACCCGTTCGTCTCGACGCCCGACAGTCGCGACTGGGAGACGAATCCCGAGGGACGGGTCGTCAGCGATACAACCTATTTCCGCGACATGGTAGCCTATTGTGACCGGATCGTAGGACGGATCGTCGACAAGTTGAAAGCTGCAGGTCTCTATGACAGCACCTTGATTATCTTCGCTGGAGACAATGGAACGAACGTCAAGATTTTCACCCCCATGCGAGATGGCCACGTGGTGCAAGGCGGCAAGGGGACAACTACCGACGCAGGAACCCGCGTCCCCCTAATCGTTGCAGGCGGTGGCCTGGAAGGCGGCAGAGTTTGCGACGACCTGGTCGATTTCACGGATTTCCTGCCCACCATGGCTGAAGCCATGAAGGTTTCAATCCCTCAGGAATGGGATACCGACGGTGTGAGTTTTCTGCCCAGGCTCGAAGGGCGGAAAGGACAGAAACGCAAATGGGTATTTTGTCACTACGACCCTCTCACGGGAGGGAAACCTCATCGTACTGCACGTCGTTTTATCCGTAATCGCACATTCAAACTGTACAGTACGGGTGAGTTTTACGATTTGAGTCGTGATGTGCTCGAACGGTACGATATTCCCCGAGGCAAGGGATCTGCGGAGGCCGAGCGGGCCCGGAGGAAATTGCAGCGTCTGCTCGATCAATTCCCGGCCTGGGAACGAGGCGACGCCCCGGCAGTAAAGAAAGTATCGCTGCCCGGTTTGGAACCTCGCCCGCTCGTCTGGCACGAAGAGGATTTGTAGTTTTTGCGTATCGGGGAATAAACAGTCGGGGGAAAGACCTCCTGAAAAAAGAGAAAACTAAACTTATTGGAACGGAATATCGGTCAATGGAAACCCGACGTTTCGTATCGGTTGTGTTGCAGAAGAATGTCGAATTCGTACCGTTCCCTCTTTTTATCCACGGCAAACTGATGAGACATGACGTCGCAGACACCATTCCGATATAAGTTGAAGCAGTATACAAATAGACAATCGAAACCCTGAATAAACATATAAAATAAGTTCACCCCACGTTTGACACACAAAAGAAATCAAAAGGATCCCCCGACGATATCGAGGGATCCTTTACTGAATCGTGATCGGAACAGCAAAGCCACAACACGAACCTCGGGACAAAACGGATTCAATCCACAATGGTTGCCCTTGTCGACTGGGGTTCCATACCTCTTCGAATCTACAAAAGAGCTGGTTCTCGGAGACCTTGACCGGTCGAAGCCTTGCAATGACCGGGAAAGAATCTAAACTCAGAACGGCAAATCGTCCGGGTCATCATCCACAGGGACTTCAGGCACAGCAGCAGGACGATTTGCACGAGCCGAATAATCGCTCGCCGATCCTGTTTGCGGCGGTGTGAAAGAGGCAGATGATGAGGAATTCGTCGCCGCGGCAGGATTATCCGTCCGACGTCCCAGCAGCTTCATATCATCGGCCAGAATCTCGACCGAATACCGTTTGGCTCCCTGTTGATCGGTCCATTCGCGCGTGCGTAACCGCCCTTCGATGTAAAGTTGTGACCCTTTGCGTACATACTTATCGGTCACATCTGCCAAATTACGCCACAACACGATCGTATGCCACTCGGTATGTTCCGTACTCTCCTGTTTCTCTCTGTTATACAGTCGTTCAGTGGTTGCAAGTCTCACACGTGCCACTTTCACCCCGCTTTCAAGAGTACGGACTTCGGGATCCATTCCCACATTACCCACCAGAATTACTTTGTTTATCATATCGATCTACAATTTTTTAAGCATTTCAATAAACAGTTTCGTCATATTTTTTTCCGCTTTGCGCCCTTCGATCTGAACGGCTTCGTGCGAAACCTGAGGTCCGGCAGCCAAGTCCGTAATGATCGACACTCCGAACACAGGAATTCCCATGTGACGGGCGGCGATCACCTCCGGCGTAGTCGACATCCCGACCGCATCTCCGCCAATGGCAGCCACAAATCGATACTCTCCATGGGTTTCGAATGTGGGACCCGTAAGGCCCACATAACAGCCGTACTGCAATTTGATCCCCTCGGATTGTGCAATCTCCGTCGCCTTGGCTATCAAATCAGGAGAGTAGGCATCG
>CASDWR010000117.1 GCA_949284665.1 uncultured Rikenellaceae bacterium
GTATCTTAGCGCCTGTTTCTTCGGGATTCGTAATTGCCGATCATGAAAAAAAACATCGTATCCATACTATTGGTTGCTGTTTGTTGGATGAGCGCTTGTGTCGGGGGACGTGGGCGTGAAAATTCGTCGAATGGGGAATCCGACACCATCAAGTATGCCCGAAGTTTTCGGGTGGAGCGTTGTAATGGGTATGTTCGTGTGGATGTGATTAATCCGTGGGATACCGCTCTTTTGTTGCATACCTATCTGCTCGTTCCGAAGAATGCCGCATTGCCTGACGGTATGCCAGCCGGAACATTGATCCGAACCCCTTTGGAACGGGTGGCGGTATGCTCTTCGGTACATTGCGGAATGATGGAAACGGTCGGTGCCGCAGATCGTATCGGGGGTGTGTGCGAACCGCGGTATGTCTTTTCGAGAACCGTTCGGGATGGGTTGCGTGAAGGCCGGATCGTCGATTTGGGTGAGGCTGCCCAACCGGATATGGAACGGCTGATCGAACTCGCTCCCGAAGCAATTATCACGTCGCCGATAGATAATTCGGGGTATGGCCGTATGGGTAAACTCGGGATTCCGATCGTCGAATGTGTCGATTATCGCGAAACATCGCCGCTTGGCCGTACGGAATGGTTGAAACTGTTCGGACTCCTATTCGGTCGTACCGAAGCGGCCGATTCTGCATTCCTCGCTACCGAGATACGCTACAACCGGTTGTGTGAACTGGCTGATCAGGTCTCGGACAGACCGGTGGTGTTGCCGGAAATGCGTTTCGGGTCGGTATGGTATGTGCCGGGAGGACGTAGTTATATGGCTAATCTTTACCGCGATGCAGGGGCTGATTATCCCTGGAGCGAAGACCCGCATACCGGATCGTTGTCCCTCTCACTGGAACATGTTCTTGAACGTGGAGCCGATGCCGATGTGTGGATTCTTAAATACAATCGCCCCCGGAAGATGACATTGCAGGATTTGGCAGACGAGTACGGTAGTTCTGTCGCATTGCGTGCCTGGCAAACGGGAAATGTTTGGGGTTGCAATTCGGCACACGTACGCTTTTACGAAGAGTTGCCTGTCCGTCCCGATCTGGTATTAGAAGACCTGGTGCGTATTTTTCAACCCGGCCTTTTGCCGAACGGCGAACTTCGTTATTTCCATAAACTGCAATAGATAAAGATAAAAAACGATGAACCGAAAAGGGAATAGGGCACCAAGAGCCATCGCCTGGTCTTTAGCCGGTGTTTTTGTCTTGTTTCTGGCCAATCTGTTTTTCGGTTCTGTGGAGATACCGGCAAGCGACGTGCTCCGTATCCTCATTGGGAAGGAAACCGGAAAACCAACATGGGAATTTATCGTCCTGGCCAATCGTTTGCCTCAGGCGGTTACTGCCCTGTTGGCAGGAGCTGCCCTTGCGGTCTCCGGATTGATGTTACAGACGGTCTTCAACAATCCATTGGCGAGTCCTTCGTTGTTGGGAGTCAATACGGGTGCCAGTTTCGGCGTGGCAGTAGTGATGCTGTTGATGGGGGGAACGATCGGCGGTTCGTCGGTTAATTTCGGTCTCAGCGGTTATTTGGCAATAGTGGCCGGAGCCCTTGTCGGAGCTGTTGTCGTGTTGGGTATAATCATCCTTTTTTCGACAATGGTACGCAGCAATGTGATGTTGCTGATCGTCGGATTGATGGTGGGGTATGTAACCTCTTCATTGATCTCGTTGCTCAATTTTGCGGCTTCTCCTGAAAGCGTCTATTCCTATACCGTTTGGGGAATGGGCGATTTTTCCGGTGTGTCGTCCGACAGGCTGGGCTTTTTCGCCCTTTCGTTGAGTGTCGGCTTTTTACTCGCCGTGCTCCTGGTCAAACCCATGAATGCCTTGCTGCTCGGTGAACGCTATGCAGAGAATCTCGGAATCCGGGTCCGTCGTGTGAGGGTGTTGCTGCTGTTGAGTACGGGAATCCTTACTGCTGTGACGACAGCGTTTTGTGGACCGGTATCTTTTATCGGCCTGGCCGTACCCCATGTGGCTCGTCTCTTGCTCTCTTCATCCAATCATACGGTATTGATGCCGGCGACTCTGTCGTTCGGTGCTGCGACAGCCCTGTTGTGCAACCTCGTCGCCACTCTCCCCGGAAGTGCCGGCGTTATCCCGCTGAATGCAATAACCCCGGTTTTCGGAGCCCCTGTGATTATCTATATTATAATAAACAGAAAGAAAATCCACTATTTCAACTGATGGAAGCAGGGAGAACCATATTGTCAGCGGCAGCTCTTACCACAGGGTACGGTAAGGGCCACAGAAACAAATGTATCGTTTCCCGAGATATGGCTTTCTCGCTCGAACGGGGAATTTTTTGCTGCCTGATAGGCCCGAATGGTGCAGGGAAATCGACACTGTTGCGTACGGTGGCCGGTATGCAACAAGCTTTGGACGGCGAATTGATGCTTGACGGACGTCCTGTTACCGATTATTCGGAACGTGAACTCTCCAGGCGCATTGCAATTGTCCTGACGGATCGTGTCGCTGCTGGAGGATTGCGCGTACGGGAACTGGTGTCGTTGGGCAGGTACCCTCATGTGGGTTTCTTCGGATATCTCGGCCAAAACGACCGTCGGATAGTGGAACACTCCATGGTATTGGCCGGTATTGCCCATAAGGCGGATTGCTGTGTGGCCGAGCTGTCGGATGGAGAACGACAGAAAGCAATGATTGCAAAAGCTTTGGCACAGGAGGGTCAGTTGATTGTCCTCGATGAACCGACCGCTTTCCTGGATGTAGTGAGCCGCATGGAAGTCATGAATCTGTTGCATGGTTTGGCCAGTGAAGGGAAAACGATTGTCATGTCTACTCATGACATAGAGCAGGCATTGTCTCTGGCGGATATTTTGTGGCTATTGCTTCCTTCCGGAAATCTGGTCGCAGGTACCCCTGAAGAGTTGGCCCTGAATGGAATATTGGAAGAGTGTTTCGGCCGCAATGGGGCTTCTTTCGATGTCGATCGTGGTCGGTTTGCATTGCGTACGGAAGCGGGCAGGCCTATTCGTGTGGATGCCGAGGCTCCTTTGTTCTTTTGGGCGACCAATGTGTTGGCACGGTACGGTTACAATGCGGTGACAGAAGCCTCGTCCGATCTTTTGCGTATTGAGAATGCCAGAAAGATGGAAATTTCGCTCAGCGGGAAACCGTCCCGCACCCTTTCGGGATTCGGAGAACTTTCCGATTATTTACGATGTATGCGCGTCACGTCTGCTGGCAGTGGAGAAGGGATTGCGGATCAGTAAATTCTCGTGCGATTCGAATCGGAAAATCCGTTGCTTCCTCCCATTTGAGGCAGTTCAACAGACTATGGCATGAAAATTTTTTATTTCAAAGCAAAATTTCAACTTCGTTTCAAAATTGCGTATGAACTTTGTACCATAATTAATCATGAATACAAACAAAATGTTGAACAAAACGATGAAAAAATTGATGTTTCTTATGGCCGGCTTTTTTGTGCTCAGTACATCGGTCGCATGTACCGGTCGCGAACGTGCCATCTCGGTCGATCAATTGCCTGTGCAGGCTCAGTCCTTTATCTCAAAGTATTTCCAGAATGAAAAAGTCCTTTTTGCCAAAAAGGATACCGAACTTTTCGAAAAGAAGTACGAGGTGGTTTTCGGCAACCGCACGAAAATCGAATTCCGCGGAAATGGCGAATGGTCAGAGGTGGATTGTCAGTTTTCAGCTCTTCCGGAAGGAATCCTTGACGAACAGATTATTCGGAAAGCCGATGAACTCTATCCCGGTGTGATAATCGTTAAAGCAGAACGCGATCGTCGTAATTACGAAGTAAAACTCCTGAACAGAATGGAACTTTCAGTTGATAATCGTTTCAACCTGGTTGATCTCGATGATTGAATTTATGCATTGAAGTTCGGACTGGAAAGATGGCAAATTTTGCTTCTTGAAAGCGGCAGGTACTTCGGATGAAAAAAAACCGGAATTAGGATTCCGGTTTTTTTGTTTTGTCCGTATGGTTGTTCAAGTCGGCTTTCGGAACAGCTTTTGACGAGTATAAATTTAGACTCCGGATATTGTCTTCTCCCGAATGTGAGGACCTGTAAAAAATCCGGGTATTTGGCCCGGTTCCCTTGTTTGTTTACGGAGAGACTGGGTTCGAACTACATACTCAAGAAACATCATAAAGCTGCGAATTGTCGATAATCCTATGGTATTCGGTTTGTATAATAAATCGGACCTTTCTGAATATCTTTTGCTGTTCCAAATCTTGGTGTATATTTGGGTGTAGAATTTTAAACGCAGCCAATTATGAACTAAATATCCAACGAAACATCATTTTAACATCGGAAAGCAGGGAAAAGAACGGTTTGCCAATCACTGAGAACGTACCCATCCGTATGCGTGTCACCGGCGATCAAAATAATCATAACTACTATTGTATGTACGTTACGGCCTTTGTCTTAGATAGGTAAAGAATGAATCTATATATTAAGATATTCGTTCCATGCAACGGTAACCGCAGTATTCCTAAAATTACATAAAAACAGACTCATATCCGTTGCGGACTGCAATTATCTACTCATGCTGATTTTAAGGTAAATCATATCTTTCAATTGCTTACCTGCTTCAAAAATCGGATGGTCATAATTATCTGTGAAAAAATTGGGTATCCGGTGTGAATATACAAATCCGCAATTCTTGTAGAAAGATATGGTTGCAGGAGAGTCTCCAGTGCCAACAAGCATTGTATGGCATCGAGCTTTATAATGTTCCAAAAGAAAGGATATCAACTTCTTCCCATACCCCTGCCGCTGAAACTGTGGATAGACCGCAATACTTTTGATTTCGTAGATGCCTTTGCCTTCTTCAGTTATAA
>CASDWR010000118.1 GCA_949284665.1 uncultured Rikenellaceae bacterium
ACGTACCCCTTTTACCTGTGAATACTGCCTTGCATCATTCCGATTTCGATCCTGCTCACCGTCGTTACCAAGATGGTTTTCCGAATGATATCTTGCGACTCTCAGCTCATCATAACCGGCAAAATCAGACCCGGTCGTATTCCCGCCGGATGCGTCTTCACAAAAATACGAATTATTTCACGACAAAATAGAACCGAGCCGCATAAGGTTTTCCTATTATTTGAAGGATATGGGATTCAACTCGGCATGGTCAAATCTGATAACTTCGTTTCCGTTTGCCTCTGCGCTCGCCTTTTGCTATATTTGAAGAATATAGAAGGCGGCTCGGCTATGTCAAATCTGAAAACTTCGTTTCCGTTTTGCCATCGCGCTCGCCTTTCCGTATATTTGCACACAGATCACCATATCTTTTGTAACATGACCTACATCGAGCTCAATATTCCCGTTTCCGATCCAGTTCAATCAGAAATCGTCGTAGCTACGTTATCAGATTTTCCATTCGAAAGTTTTTCGGAAGAAGGGACAACTCTTAAGGCTTATATTCCCAAAGAACAACTCATCGATTGCAAGAGCGAAGCGGACGCCGCTCTTGAGAACCTGGGTATTCAGGGAGCCACCTACATCGAAATCGAACCCCAAAACTGGAATGCTCTGTGGGAATCGAATTTCACTCCTGTGGAAGTCGAAGGTACATGCACCATTCGTGCCCCTTTTTCACCTCCCCCTCAACAAGGCTTGGATATTGTTATCATGCCCAAAATGTCGTTTGGAACCGGACATCACGATACGACATACCTGATGACAGCCGCACTCATGGAACGTGATCTGACCGGGAAGCGCGGTCTCGACATGGGAAGCGGAACAGGAATTCTCTCCATCGTGGCTGTCAAACGAGGAGCAATTCATGTCGATGCCGTTGACATTGATGAATGGGCTTACGAAAACTGCATCGAGAACTGCACCGCAAATGCCGTCAGTGACTCGATCACACCGATTCTCGGAGATGCATCTGCCATAACGACAGACAATGGTTACGATTTCATCCTGGCCAATATCAACCGAAACATCCTCCTGAACGACATGCCCCGGTATGCGGCCTTACTCGCATCCGGAGGGGAATTGCTGATGAGTGGAATTCTAAAGAACGACGCTGACAGCATAAATCGAAAAGCATTCGCCGAAGGACTTACCGTAACCGATGTCCGCACAAGAAACGATTGGGTTCTCGTCTGTTGTTGCAAAAGCGAAGGTCCTGCTCGCAAATAACAACTTTCCCGCCCGAAAAACCCAACGTCCCATTTTCCATCCGTATCGGGAAGTTCAGTTTTGAGAACCAAAACGGTCTCGGTCCAATTACTTTACCTTGAAGGGGAGCGACTGACATCGATTCTCATTAATTTATTGGACACGGGTATTTCAATAGCATCAATGGTGCTCTCGCCCGTCCCGATTCATCCTTGCCGATACCAAAATTCGACGTCGGAGATAAAATTCTCACGCATTTTTCGTAATTTTGCGACGCGCAACGGATGCAGACGATCAAACAAACGAACGAAAATGACTTTGGAAACCGACTATCTGGTTATCGGCAGCGGGGCGGCAGGTCTCAGTTTTGCGCTGAAAGTTGCCGAACACGGACATGTTGTGATCGTCACCAAAGGCGAGATGAACGAGTGCAATACAAGTTATGCACAAGGAGGTATCTGCTCGGTGACTTATCCCCCCGATTCATTCGAGAAACATATTCATGACACATTGATTTGCGGTGCAGGTAAATGCGATCCTGCCGCTGTGGAACTGGTGGTACGAAAAGCGCCCGAAATGATCCATGACCTTATCGCATGGGGCACAAGGTTCGACAAAACCCCTGACGGCCGTTTTGAACTCAACCGTGAAGGCGGACATTCCGAACATCGGATTCTTCATCATGCGGACCTGACAGGGGCAGAGATCGAACGAGCACTGATCCAGGCTGTCGAGAGTCATCCCAATATCACCGTGTGCAAACGACATTTCGCTATCGATCTGCTCACCCAGCACCATTTGGGTGAGTTTGTCACACGGCACACTCGTGGACTGGCTTGTTTCGGAGCCTATGTACTCAACCTGGAGACCAATTCCATCGATACCATGCTGGCGAAATTCACGGTCGTTGCAACGGGAGGATGCGGCAACATCTATTTCACCACCACCAACCCCGTAGTAGCCACGGGCGATGGTATTG
The DNA here is from genome assembly GCA_949284665.1 of uncultured Rikenellaceae bacterium. Classification (GTDB taxonomy): domain Bacteria; phylum Bacteroidota; class Bacteroidia; order Bacteroidales; family Rikenellaceae; genus Tidjanibacter. The sequence goes on from CASDWR010000118.1 coordinate 2,225, forward strand.
CCATGTGCCACAGGGCCAAAGCCATTACGGAGAATATGGAATTCATCCAGTTCCATCCTACTTCCTTGTACAACCCCGGAGAGCGTCCCTCGTTTCTCATTACCGAAGCGATGCGCGGATTCGGTGCAATCCTGCGCCTGCAAAACGGACAGGAATTCATGGACAAATACCACCCGATGAAATCGCTTGCACCGCGCGATGTGGTGGCAAGAGCCATCGACCGTGAACTCAAGACTCGCGGAGAAGAATTCGTATACCTGGACGTGACCCATAAAGATCCCGTTTCAGTACGCAATCACTTCCCGAACATCTATGAAAAATGCCTCTCCATCGGTATCGACATCACCCGCGACATGATCCCCGTAACTCCGGCTGCCCACTATTGTTGCGGCGGCGTAAAAGTCGATCTCAACGGAGAGACCTCTATCAAAAGACTGTACGCATTGGGGGAAACTTCGTGTACAGGGTTGCACGGTGCGAATCGTCTGGCTTCCAATTCTCTGATCGAAGCAATCGTCTATGCAGATCAGGCAGCGCGACACACCATCGCAAAACTGCCATCCACCGAGATTCAAGAAGGAATTCCCGACTGGAACTTCGAAGGGACATCCAATGCCGAAGAGATGTTGCTTATCATTCAGAGCAAGCGGGAAATGCAACAGATCATGTCGAACTATGTGGGCATCGTTCGATCCAACCTCTATCTTAAACGGGCGATGAGACGCCTCGAAATCATCTGGCACGAAACCGAAGAACTATACAACAAAACCACGCCCAACCGCGACCTTTGCGAACTGCGCAACATGATCGCCGTCGCCTATCTGACTATCAAGCAGGGACGTGAAATCAAAGAATCGGTCGGATGCCATTACAACATCGATTACCCGCCCGAAAACCGGGAAAA
>CASDWR010000119.1 GCA_949284665.1 uncultured Rikenellaceae bacterium
GAACAATTCCTGTTCGATTATTTCTCGATCAATGCCAGCGACCTATCTCTATCGGAGGGAGTGTCGAAAGCAATGTCGAGAGTTTTCAATCTCGATGCCGTCAACAATCTGGTTAGCTCGATCGTGTCGGTTGTAGCCGATACGGTCATCGCCCTTTTCTCCATCACCTTCATCACTTTCTTTTTTCTGAAAGACAATTCGCTCTTTACGAATATCATTTTAACGATCTTCCCTTCCCGTTACGAACAGAATATCCGGCATGCACTCAGTTCGGTTACGACCCTTCTGTCTCGTTATTTCGTGGGGATACTGGCCGAATCATTCATCATGATGATGATTGTAGCGATCCTGTTGATGATATTCGGTTTCGGTATCTCGAATGCTTTCTTTATCGGCATCGTAGTGGGAGTGCTCAATGTGATTCCTTATGTGGGCCCCTGGATCGGATTCGGTATAAGTGCTGTCATGGGGGCCGCATTCGTTGTAGACGGCTTGAGTGTCGGGACTATCGTGGCTTTGATTGCGGCCACGATTCTGACGGCTCAAATGATCGATAACTTTGTATTGCAACCCGTTCTCTATTCCCGACAGGTAAAGGCCCATCCGTTGGAAATATTCATTGTGATTCTGGTTGCCGGATCGATCGGGGGAGTTGTCGGCATGTTGTTGGCCATTCCGGCATATACGGTGCTTCGGGTCTTCGCCAAAGAGTTTTTCAACAACTTCAAAATTGTCCGGAAACTGACGGAAAATATCTGAAAAAATAGGAAGATACTCCGTGAGGTAGTGGACAGGTTTCGGTTCCCGGCCTCCGTATCCTTGAGAGAGTGTTGCGGTGAACGGATCTTTTCCTCCTTATTCGGGCCGAATGGTTGGGGACAGACGATAGGGGGGGGTGTAAAAAGACCGGGGCGGTGTCAGTCGGAAGTGTTTTTTGCCCCGCCGGTACAGGAAGAACAATCGCCACCCGCACATGTCGTTTCACAACTCCGTTCAGAAGTTTCGCCGTCGAGTTCGCGTGTCTCCTGGATGACGCATTTAATGCCCCTTTCGCGCATGTGACGGTTTTCGCTGATTTCCGATTCAATGTGATGCCCTTTGATAATGAGCGTTAAAGACATGGCCAGCATGAACAGTGCAATGATGCCGGCTGAAAAAAGAATGATGATCCACAGATTCGACATGTCTCGGATTCGTTAATTCTTTCAGGAAAGTATCAATATCCGAGCAAAGTTATTAAATTTGCAAGGATAAAGTATAAAAGAGGCCGAATATTATGAAAATAGTGATTGCGGGAGCTGGTGAGGTGGGGAGTCATCTGGCAAAGATGCTCAGTTGCGGCATGCACGATATCGCAGTGATCGACAGTGACCAGCGATTGCTCGATGACATAGGTGGAATGGCCGACATTGTTACCATTGAGGGCGATTGCACGACTTTCGCTACTTTGAAAAAGGCATCGGTCAGAAAAGCCGATCTTTTCATCGCCGTGAATCACGAGGAAAACGTCAATGTCATTGCCGCCATGTTGGCCAAACAACTCGGTGCCCGCAAGTCGATTGCACGAATCGACAACAACGAATATCTCGAACCCAACAACAAGGAGATGTTCATCAACATGGGAATCGACTATCTGTTCTATCCGGAAAAGGTGGCTGCCAGCGAAGTAATCAACTTGTTGGGACATTCGTTTACAACCGAATATGTCGATTTCTCGGGAGGGAAACTTGCGCTGGTTGTTTTCAGACTCGACGGTTCGTCGATGTTTGTCGACAAGAGCGTCCGCGAGGTCACGGAGCAGATATGCAATACCCCGTTTCGTACTGTAGCGATCACGCGCGATAACGAGACCATCATTCCGCGCAGCGATGACAGATATACGGAGGAGGATACCATCTATGTCATTACCAACCGTGAATCGGTAAAACAGATTGCCGAGTACTCTGGCAAGACGAATATCGATATCAATAACCTGATGATTCTGGGCGGAAGCCGAATCGGCGTGCGAATTGCAGCCGAACTTCAGAGTGAACTGAATGTGAAGTTGGTGGATTACAACGCGGAAAAGGCCTATCGGTTGGCAGAACTGCTTGACAAAACGCTCATTATCAATGAGGATGGACGTGATATCGACGCTATGATGGAGGAGGGGTTGACCAATATGGATGCTTTCGTGGCCGTGACGGGTCGTTCCGAGACCAATATCCTGACGGCGATGTTGGCTAAACGGATGGGGGTGAAGAAAGTGATAGCCGAAGTCGAAAACCTCAACTATATCAATTTGGCAGAAAGTATCGGAATCGATACGATTATCAACAAAAAACTTATTACGGCGAGCAATATCTTCCGGTTTACGATGAATACCGATGTGCAGGCAATCAAATGTTTGACAGGTAGCGAAGCGGAGGTGATCGAGTTTATCGTCAAACCCAATTCACCGGCAACGCGGGTGTTGGTCAAGGATCTCGCCTTCCCGGGTGATGCGATCATCGGTGGTGTAGTCAGGGGCGAGAAAGTCTTTATTGTCGACGGATCGACACAAATCAATGCCTATGACCGAGTCGTGGTGTTTGCTTTGCCTTCCGCTATTTCTAAAATAGGCAAATATTTCAATTAGTTAGATAGAATCAGAATCCTATGGCACTGTTGCCCCGTCTCGTCAATCTTTTTTTTGCCTCCCGACGGAAGGAAATCGACCATTTCATGCGTCATCCGGATGAAGTGCAGGCTCGTCAGTTGAAATTTCTTTTGGAGAAGGGGGCGGATACGTTATTCGGTCGGGAACACGGTTTGAACTCAAACGCTAGTGCGAAGGAGTTCGTTTCACGGATCGGTTTGTATGATTACGACTCGTTCAGCGGTTACGTGGAACGGGTACGTCGTGGAGAACGGCAAGTGATATGGCCCGAACCGGTGAAATGGTTTGCCAAATCGTCGGGGACTACGGGGGCCAAGAGCAAGTATATCCCCGTAACGCAACGCGGTCTGAAGGAGTCACACATGCATGGTCCGTATGACATCATGGTGTTTTATTGCCATGCTTATCCGAATACCCATGTGATGGGTGGGAAGATGCTTACCTTGGGCGGATCGAAACGGATTGAGCGTGAAGGCGACAAAATGTTTTCGGGCGACTTGTCGGCTATCCTTATCGACAATACTCCCAAGTGGGCGTCGTGGCTTCGGATTCCGGATCGTAAAACCGCTCTGATTCCCGATTTCGATGAGAAGGTACGGAAAATATGCGAGGTGTCGGCCAAACAGGATGTCCGATCTTTTACGGGAGTCCCGTCGTGGAATCTGGTTATGTTGAACCGCGTGTTGGAGTATACCGGCAAGTCGAACATGCTGGAAGTGTGGCCCCGGATGGAGTTGTTCGTTCACGGGGGAATGGATTTCCGACCTTACTTCCGGCAGTATGAAAGACTTTTCCCTTCGGAGGGGATGCATTACATGGAGACTTACAACGCTTCCGAAGGTTTCTTCGCAATAGCCGATCGGCCGGGGAGCAACGAGATGCTGTTGATGCTCGATTATGGGATCTATTACGAGTTTTTACCCGTATCCGATCTGGGAGACAGCAGCAAGGTCGTCCCGCTGGAGGGAGTTAAACCTGGCGTGAACTATGCCATGATCATTACCACAAGCAACGGACTGTGGCGCTACATGATAGGTGATACGGTGGAGTTCGTGTCGACCGATCCTTACCGTATCCGAATCACGGGACGCACGCGTCATTATATTAATGCTTTTGGGGAAGAGGTTGTAGTAGGCAATGCGGAGTCGGCCATGCTGGCAGCCTGTCTGGCGACTGGAGCCGAAGTCGCCGAATACACGGTGGCTCCGATTTACATGGATGGCCGGAGCAAAGGCGCACATGAGTGGGTTGTCGAGTTCCGCTGTCTGCCGAATGACCTTGGTCGTTTTACCGAAGAGTTGGATCGGGCGTTGCAAAACGTCAATTCCGACTATGAAGCCAAACGGTTCAAGGATACTACACTTTGCGCCCCGCAAGTGACGGTTGTCGCCGAGGGAACGTTTGTCCGTTGGTTGCGTAAACGCGGTACGGTAGGAGGTCAGTACAAAGTACCCCGTTTGTATAACGACCGCACTTATGCGGACCAGTTGATCGCATTCAATCGTAATAACTCATAATTTGCATCTACTCATGTATATAGCTATTGCAGGAAATATCGGCAGCGGGAAGACGTCTCTGACCGAAATTCTGGCCGAACGGTTCAAGGCTTCGGCCTATTACGAAGATATCAATAATCCTTATATCGGTGATTTCTATGAGGACATGAGTCGGTGGTCGTTCAATTTTCAGATCTATTTTCTGGGAAGTCGGATCAAGCAATCCATCGAAATCCTCCATAATGGCGGCGACCTGATTCAGGATCGGACAATCTATGAGGATGCGCATATCTTTGCCGACAATCTTCATCAGATGGGGTTGATGACGTCGCGCGATTTCGATACATATATGAAGATCTTCGATTTGGCGACCCATCTGATTCCTAAACCCGACATTTTGATCTATTTGCGTGCCAGTGTCGATACGCTCGTAGCTCAAATCCGCAAAAGGGGTCGCGAATACGAAATGGGAATCGACAAGGATTACCTCGCCCGGTTGAACGACAAGTATAACAATTGGATCGATAATATTTACGACGGTGAAGTGTTGACTATCGACATGGACAAGGCCGATTTTATTCAGCATCCAGAGATCATCGATCGGATTGCCGGACGAATCGAAGCCATCAAGCAAAGCAAACAATCATAGCCATTTGTTTTTAATGAAACTGCCGGACGCATTTGTCGCATCGCTTCGTGTCGTGACGGGCAACGAGACGGAAAAATTACTCGCTTCGCTCGATGACCCGCAGCCGGTATCGATCCGTTGCAATCCAGACAAGTGGTCGGGAGTCCCCGATGGAGAACGTGTCCCGTGGTGCGATACGGGCCGTTATCTCAATGTGCGTCCATCCTTTACGCTCGATCCGCTTTTTCATGCGGGGGTTTATTATGTACAGGAAGCATCGTCGATGTTTGTGGAGTATCTTTATCGCAGCCTCGTAGGGGAGCGGAGTGGTGTGCGGTTACTCGACATGTGTGCTGCCCCCGGCGGTAAGACAACACTTTATGCTTCGTTGGTTGGATCGACCGGGATCGTTGTCGCCAATGAAACGATTCGTTCGCGTGTGCAGGTGCTGGCCGACAATGTACGTCGATGGGGGACGGGTAATACAGTGGTTACCAACAACGATCCGACCCATTTTGCCGCATTGGAAGGTTGGTTCGATGTGGTGGCCGTAGATGCTCCCTGTTCCGGGGAGGGAATGTTTCGTAAAAGCGAGGATGCCCGAAGTGAGTGGAGCCAGGATCTGGTGAAATTGTGTGCCGCAAGACAAAGGCGGATTTTGCACGAGGCGTGGGGTGCCTTGAAACCCGGTGGAATTCTGATTTACAGTACTTGTACTTTCAATCGTATCGAGAACGAGGAAAATGTGGCCTGGTTGGCAGGTCGTTCCGACTGTCAGGGTGCCGGTCTGTCGCTCCCTCCGGAATGGGGGATCGTCGAAACGCAAGCCGGGGGCATTTCCTGTTTCCGTTTTTTACCCCACAAGATTAAAGGCGAGGGCTTTTTTGTTTCGGTATTCCGTAAAGCCGACACGGGGGGCCGTGTCGTGCGACCCAAGTCCCGTAAACAACCGTTTACGGATCTGCCCCGACAAATGGCCGTCGAGGCTGCCGGATGGGTTGAGAATCCGGAAAGAATGTGTTTTGCTCGGGTGGGTGATCAGGTTTACGGATATTACGAACAAGGATACGACTCCATGAAAACCGTCTCGGAAAATCTGACTGCCCTCTATTCCGGCGTATGTATGGGACGGTTCTACGGCAATGACCTGAAACCCGATCCTGCTTTGGCTCTTTTCCATGGTGTTCAGACTCGGCGGTGCGGTTTTGTCGAACTGTCCCTTGAAGAGGTGTTGCGCTATCTGCATCGTGAAAATCTTTCCGAAGAGTGTGTTGTTTCGTTGAATGAAGGGATGAATCTTGTGGCATTTGGCGGGCATCCATTGGGATGGATCAAACGGGTAGGGCATCGGGCGAATACCCTTTACCCTATGCGGTCGAAGATCGTCAATTTGTGAAATGGACGACTGAAGCCGATGGGACTGTCAAGTAGTGTCCTGCAACCTTCCGTCTCATGCGTGTTTTTTTAATTATGGAATGTAAGAGAAAGGAGAGGGAAAGAAAAGAGAAGAGCGTTCGAACAACCGAACGCTCTTCATACTTCAGGCTTTTGTGGCCTCTTTCTTTTTACGAGTGCATCTCCATAGCGCCTTTGGGACAAGAGGCGATGCATTCTCCGCATTCAATACACTTTTCTCCATCCACTTCCGGATAGCCCTCGGTGTTTTGAGTAATTGCGGCAACCGGACACAATTTGATGAGAGGACAGATATGATTGTGCGGACACAAATTCTTGTTTACGCGAACAGGCATGGCAAAATTCGATTATTTGTCCAGTAAGATTTTGTCAATCAATTCGACGAATGCCGTTTTGGGCATAGCGCCCTGTGCCATCTGCGGGGTTCCGTTCATCGGGACGAACAGAAGTGAAGGTATGGACCTGATACCGAAAACAGCAGCCAGTTCCCTCTCTTTTTCCGTATCTACCTTATAGATGTAAATACGGTCTTGGTACTCCTCGGCCAGTTCTTCGAGGATGGGGGCAATGCTGCGGCAGGGGCCGCACCAGGAGGCATAAAAATCTATAATGGCCGGTTTGTCGCCCAAGTACTTCCACTCTTTCGGATTTTTTTCATAATCAGCTACCCGGGTCAAAAATTCGGCTTTGGTGAGGTGTTCCACCTTATTGTTTTTCTTCGTTTCCATTTTTTTAGGCATTGTTTCCCTTTTTCCCTCTTGTGCTGAAGTACTGTTCCCTCCCACAACCATTAGGGAGAGAAACAGTACCGCAGTCGAAATGATCCGTTTCATCGGGTTTCAATGGTTCGTCGCTATTTCCCGAGTTTCTTTTCGATCTCCTCTTTCGAGAGTTTGCGTGTGCAGAAGAACCAGTCGTAACAGGTCATCTCTCCCGACTTGTCTTCCATGCGCTCTTTCGCCACACCACACGAACCGGCCGTAGGAACAATCACATCGTCTCCCGGACGCCAGTCGGCAGGAAGAGCCACTCCGAACTTGTCAGCGGTCTGGAGTCCGATCAAAACACGTTTGATCTCGTCGAAATTACGCCCCAATGCCAAAGGATAGTAGATAATCGTACGGATCGTACCTTTCGGGTCGATGAAAAATACGGCTCGTACGGCCTGCGTTTTGCTCTCGCCCGGTTGTACCATGCCGTATGCCTTGGCAACATTCATCGATACATCCTCGATAAGAGGAAATTTGATCTCGATATTCTTCATGCCACGGTATTCGATCTTGTCCTTGATGGTACGCAACCATGCGATATGGCTGTAAAGCCCGTCTATCGAAAGACCGACCAACTGACAGTTCAGTTTTTCGAACTCTTCAGCCATGCTTCCGAAAGTCATGAATTCGGAGGTGCAAACCGGAGTGAAATCCGCCGGATGGCTGAAAAGAATAATCCATTTGCCCTTGAAATCTCCCGGGAAATTAATTTTCCCCTGTGTGGTTACCGCTTCGAACGAGGGAGCCTGGTCCCCGATTCTCGGCATCATGTTCATCGTTTCGTTTTCCATAGTTTTGTGTTTGATTTGATGCAAAGATAAATTCGATTTTCTTATAAATCAAATTGATAATTTTTATACTGATATAATTTTTGGTTATATTGTTGACGCATCGTGCGTAGAAGACGTTTTATGGAAAAACCAAGTTGGATTTTTTTCGTTCTGTTTCCCGACACAAAATCCGTTCCATTACGACGGAGGATCAGGTGGTATAAAAAATAGGGGATAAGGAGCATTCCGGAGGGAAAAGTCAGAACCTGTCGGAAAAGGGGACAATGGGGCCGGTACGACGTGGCAGAGGTTTTTGTGTGCCATGATCCGTTTTGGGGAAGACATTGGCGAGACCAGGAGGTCGGTACGAAAGATAAACAAAACCCCCGAATCCTCGTTGGATTCGGGGGTTTTGTCATGAGATGCAGATTAGTCTTTCAACTTGGCATAGAGGAA
>CASDWR010000120.1 GCA_949284665.1 uncultured Rikenellaceae bacterium
GATGGGACCGGAATCGGACAAAAACGTGTCGAAACCCTTCGTCCTGGCCAGTATGGCCGAGCCGTATCCGCTCTCGCCGCCACCCAGTATGACAATTCTTCTCATATTCGTTTGATCGTATTTATGCTGTAATAGGTTCGTATTGTATTTCAATCTTGTTGTGGACAGTATTCGGAAGCCACTTGGCAAGGGGCAAGACGGAGCGACGGATCGATCCCGGGGGAGACTGGCATTTGCGAATATCTATTGAAAATGGTGGTCTCATGTGATGGTTTGTTTATCTGATTTTGAGTGTCGCCACGGTGACGGCTGCCAGCAATATCTGGATGATCCAGAACCGTACGACGATTTTGGTTTCGGGATATCCTGCCTTTTGGTAATGGTGGTGCAACGGGGCCATCAAAAAATAGCGTTTCCCTTCGCCATACCGTTTTTTGGTATATTTGAAGTATCCGACCTGAATCATCACTGAGAGACTTTCGACGAGGAAAACTCCGCAAAGAATGGGTAACAGCAACTCCTTGCGTACCAGCAGGGCAAAAACGGCAATGATACCGCCAATGGCCAAACTGCCCGTATCACCCATGAACACTTGGGCTGGATAACAGTTGTACCAAAGGAACCCGATCAGCGCACCTACGAATGCCGCTGCAAAGACAGTCAGTTCGCCGCTGCCAGGTATATACATGATATTCAGATAATCGGCATAAATGATATGGCCCGACAAATAGGCAAAGATGCCGAGTGTAACGGCAATGATGGCAGAAATGCCCGTGGCTAGCCCGTCCAACCCGTCGGTGAGATTGGCTCCATTGGATACGGCAGTAATAATGAAAATTGCAATCACGATGTAGATAATCCACGTGAGGATATCGCTCCACCGGTTGGTCCCCCCTGTCAGCCAATGGTAATCGAATTCGTTGTCTTTGATGAATGGGATGGTTGTTTTAGCGCTTTTTTCCCGTAGAAGCGTGTAATGCCGGGCGATGTTTTCATCGACTTCCTGTTCGGATAATTCGGTTGCCGAGACCGATTCGGTCAAAGGTTCGGGACGTTCGATCTTCTCTACGATTACGATTTGCTGGTTGAGGCACATTACCGTACCGACGATAATTCCCAAACCGACCTGCCCGATGATTTTGAACTTGCCCTTCAATCCTTCCTTGTGCTTTCGAAAGACTTTGATGTAGTCATCCAGGAATCCCAGTATGCCCAACCAGACAGTCGATACGATCATCAGTTGGACATAGATATTGGTCAGATCGCCCAGCAACAGGATCGGGACCAGGATCGCACCCAGGATGATGATGCCTCCCATAGTGGGGGTTCCCTTTTTTTCCATTTGTCCTTGCAATCCGAGATTTCGGATATCTTCTCCGATTTGTCTGCGGGACAATATGTTGATAATTCGTCGTCCGAATACGGACCCGATGATCAGAGCCAGAATAATGGCCATGGCGGACCGGAATGAAAGGTATTGGAACATTCCTGCACCGGGAATATCGAAATGCGATTCCAAATATTTGATTAGCGAATAGAGCATTGGGAAAAAGGTTTTTATTTACAGTTGGGTATTGACGGGTTTTCGTTTTTGTCCGGAGAGCCTGAGGTCGGCCGACTTTGAGGTTGTCGGAAGCCGAAAAGGCGGACTACTTCTTCCCGGTCATCGAAATGGTGTTTGGTTTGTCCAATAATTTGATAGGTTTCGTGTCCTTTCCCAGCGATCAGAATGATATCCCCTTTACGGGCAGTAGTTATGGCGATTTGTATCGCTGCCCGCCGATCGGTAACGGTCATGTATGAGAGAGGATTTTTATCTGTTACGCCGGCTTTCATGTCAGCCAGAATGGCTTCGGGATCTTCCGTACGCGGGTTGTCCGAAGTAAAGATTGCAAGGTCTGCGCCTTCGACGGCAATACGGGCCATTTCAGGCCGTTTCGTGCGATCTCGGTCGCCACCGCAACCCACGACGACGATGAGTCTGCTCTCTTCCCGACGGATTTCATCGATCGTCCGAATGACATTTTGCAAGGCATCGGGTGTGTGGGCGTAGTCGATTATTGCGGTAATACCGCTTGCCGAGCGAATCGTTTCGAACCGTCCTCTGACAGGATTCAGATCACTCAAGACAGTCAAAACCTCTTGCTTGTCAGCTCCCAAAAGACATGCGCATGCATATACGGCCGTCAGATTGGAAGCATTGAATCCTCCCAGGAATTTCACCCAAACCTCGTTCCCGTCTATTTCAAGTAACATTCCTTCGGGGATAGTTTCGATGATACGACATTGAAAATCGGCAAAATTGTGCAATGAGTATGTCTTGATTTCAGCTTTCGTGTTTTGTACCATTACCGTTCCGTTTCGGTCGTCCGTGTTGGTCAGTGCGAATGCCGTCTGAGGCAAATGGTCGAAAAATAGTTTTTTAGCGCGGATATATTCGGCGAATGTCTTATGGTAATCGAGGTGATCGTGTGTGATGTTGGTAAAAATAGCTCCTGTAAAATGCAGGCCTCCGATCCGTTCCTGGACGATGCTGTGCGAACTGACCTCCATAAAACAGTAGGCACAGCCGTCGGCAACCATTCGGGCGAGCATCTCGTTGATCCGGATTACATCGGGGGTGGTGTGGGTCGACGGAATTTCTTCTTCTCCGATGCGATAAATGACGGTTGAGATCAGCCCTGTCCGATATCCCAGTTTATGGAAAAGATCAGACAGCAAGGTCGCCGTGGTGGTTTTCCCGTTTGTGCCTGTTATGCCGACCAGTTTCAATTTCCGGCTGGGATGCCCGTAAAATTCATCGGCAACGGTTCCCATGGCGGCATTCGGGTCGTCTACCCTCAGATAGATGGTTTCCGGTCGGGGGTTTTCGGGCAAACGTCGACATATTATGGCCACGGCTCCTTTGTCTATGGCTGCATCCATATAATCGTGCCCGTCGGATTGCGTACCTTCGACGGCGAAAAAGAGGCTTCCCGGAACGACGGTGCGTGAATCGAATCCGATTGCGGCGATTTGCGGGTCATGTGTTCCTCCGATTCTCTCCGTCGAATCGATGTGCTCTGTCAACTTGCTCAGTTTCATTTTTTGTTTAGATTCGTTCAATTTTCCGATTCTCGTTTTCAATATATCTTTAATCTTTCCTTATCGGCGGCTACGACCGACATTGCCGTTTTTGAGGGTAAGGCGAACTTCCTGACCCGGAGCGATTCGCTGTCCTTGGGGTATCGATTGTGAAACGACCTCGCCTGTGCCGTTGACGACCACATGCAATCCGCGTTGCTCCAATATAAAAAGGGCATCTTTAAGTCCCATGCTGCGAACAGAAGGCATCGTTACCGAATCTTCGTCGACATAAGCGACGGCGACGGCCATGGAATCACGCAATATGGTTCCCCAACCGTTATTTCGGCGTTTGACCGTGGAAGGAATGTCATACGTTTCAGTGGCGGTATAAATGTCGTGTATTTTCCCGCCTCTGACGTGGGGTATCTCTTTCGTGTCGCCCGGTTCGACGGTTATCGGTGTTTGCCACTTGGCATCGAGAGCATAGATCCGGTCGGCAATGGCTTTGAAAACGGGAACCCCCAACTGAGCGCCATAGTAGTAGCCGCCATGTTTGGGATCATAATGAGTCTTGATGGCTACGATACAGCTGTATTTGGGCTTGTCTGCCGGAAAATAACCGACGAATGTCGCAAGATAGTCACGTGACCCGTCGTTCCCGATGTATCTGCCATTCGGCATAACCATCTGTGCCGTTCCGGTTTTCCCGGCTATTCGATAGCGATCGTTACGCAACATCACACCGGAACCGTTCTGAACCACTCCTTCCAGACATTGTCGCACAGCTGTCAGAGTTTTCGAAGAACAGATTTTCGGATTGACGACCTCTGCTTCGAACCGTTTTACGGTCCGGGTCCCTTCCCTGATTTCCGATACCAGCATGGGCGCGATCATCCTGCCGTCGTTGGCAATGGCATTGTAGAGCATCAGTGTATGGATCGGGGTAAGTTCCGTCGCATATCCGTAAGCCATTTTTATGAGTGTCAGTCCATCCCAACCGCCCGGTCCTTTATCCGAAGGATCTTTGATGACGGGTTTTTTGCCGCCTTTGAGTTGCATGTTGATCTCCCGGTCGTAACCCAGTTCCCGAACAAAATTCACAAAACGTTCCGGACGGTCGTGATAAAGGCTGTCGATAACTTTGACGAATCCGATGTTGGACGATTGTTCCATCATTCCCTGAATGGTGGTTTTCCCTACCGGATGGGAATCGGCGATGAGATATTTCCGTTCGCGTTTACCTGTCTTGAGGGTGAAGTAGTAACGGCCTTTTTCGGTACAATCCACCGGTTGATCGATGGACATGCCGCAGTCTTCGAGGATGGCCAGCAAACTGACCAGCTTGAAGGTCGATCCCGGTTCACATCGTAATGTGATGGCATGGTTCAGGTCATCGGCAATGGTTTCTCCATATCGCGACAGGTTGGATACCGCACGGATGGCTCCTGTCTCGACCTCCATTACGACAGCTGTCCCTGCGGTGGCGTTGAGGTCGATCAACTGACGACGGAGTTCGCTTTCGACAATATCCTGAAGGTTTATGTCGATGGTTGTTACGATGTCTTGTCCGTTTACCGGTTCGATATTGTTTTTGTCGACCACCGGAACCCAAATATCTTTGACCAGTCGGACACAGGTGTTTTGTCCGTCATGACCCGAGAGTACTTCGTCGAACGAGGCTTCCAGGCCATACGAACCGGGAGAACCAAGGGTGCGGGCGGCGAGGGTGCCGAACGGTTTGTATCGATCAGGGTCCTGGGTATAGATGAAACCTCCGCCCAGCCGGCCTTTATTGAAAATCGGGAAACGTTTGATACGGTCCAGTTGGAGTTGATTGATCCGTTCCCGCATGAAGAGTTGACTTTGGCTGCCAGCACCTCCGCGTAATGCTTTGTTGCGGATGTCTCGAAGCCGTTTGGCAAAATAAGCTCGTCCTTTTTCAGGGAAAAGGCGCGCGAGGCTGTCGGTCAGGGGGCCGAGATATTTCTGAAACAGCGAGTCGTCCGGGACTGTCCAGTCGAGAGTGATGTAATAGAACGGTGCATCGGTAGCCATGATACGTCCGTCCTGGGTGAAAATATTGCCTCGGCTTGCCGGAACGGGAATCGTCCGAAAACATTTCAGGTCGGAACGATTGCGCAACGGTGTCCCGTTCGGACCGTATTGGATGAGCAGGATCATCGATGCGATCATCACGGCGAACAGGGCGAATATGTAATACAACACACTCACCCGTTTGAGAATGCTCCGTTTGATATGTGTCGGATTGGGATTTACCCCTTTCATCTCTTTTCTGCCGGGTGCCATTTCCTTATTCGATTTTGTAGGGCGGCCGGGTGGACTCCGTCAGATCGATGCCGCGTTGTTTGATCTGGCGAAGAATATAACTGTGACGCGATGCATTCATCCGCATCGATAGAAAAATGACCGAACGCGACCGTTCTTCCTGAAGAGCGATTTTCTGTGCGATCTCTTCTCTTTGGAGTCGCTGATAACGGAAATTGTGTGCAATGTAAAGGAAAACCAAAAAAATTGCATAAAGCAAATATGGGTAGAGTCTTTTCAGTTTATCGTTGAACAGAATGTCTCCGGTGATGACATCGCTCACATTCCGAGCTACTTTGCTGCGTTCTTTTTCCGGTTTGTCGGGTGTGGCGGTTTGCCCGATGGGTTTTTCATCGGTTTCCGGTTCCGAGTGAGGAACAGTTATACGGATATCTTCGGGATGCTTCTTCATCGGATGGAATATGGGTTATGATTTGGCTGCAGCTCTTAACTTGGCACTTCGTGAGCGCGGATTCGACATGATCTCTTCGGGGGAGGGAACAATGGCTTTACGGGTGATTGGTGTGAAAGGGGATATGAGGCGGCCGTAGAAATCTTTTTCTGCCTGACCGGAAAAATTACCGTTTCTCATGAAATTTTTCACAAGTCGGTCTTCCAGCGAATGGTAGGACATGACAACCAGCCGACCGCCGGGAACAAGGACCTTGAGACTCTGTTCGAGCGCCATTTTCAATGCGTCCATCTCGCCGTTTACTTCGATCCGGACGGCTTGGAAAAGTTTTGACAGAAAACGGGATGGATCCTTTTTCGGGGTGCATGGGGCGATAACCTCAAGCAGTTGGTATACGGTTTCGATAGGGGCTGTTTTGCGTGCCCGTTCGATACAGGTGGAGATCTTGTAAGGCGTTTCGAGTTCTCCCCATTGACCGAATATACGGGTAAGTTCTTCTGTCGGATAGGTGTTGAGAACCTCTTTGGCGGAAAGGCGGGCACGTTGGTTCATGCGCATGTCCAACGGTGCGTCCGTACGGAACGAAAAGCCTCTTTCGGGAGTATCAAAGTGGTGGGATGACACTCCCAAATCGGCAAAAACACCGTCTACGACGGTTACGTCGTGCAGACGCAACTGGGAACGCATGAATCGGAAATTGCTTTCGATGAAAGTAAATCGCGGGTCGTCGATCGTATTAACTGCTGCGTCACGATCCTGGTCGAAAGCCAGAAGTCGTCCTTTGGGACCGAGTTTCGAGAGGATGAGCGACGAATGGCCCCCGCCGCCGAATGTGAGATCGACATAACACCCCTGGGGCTTTATGTCGAGCAGTCGGAGCGATTCTTCGGCCATAACGGGAACATGATAATCGTTCATGATTCGCGACCTCTTTTTTGACAGGTTTCGTGTGGTAAAAATCTTGGTAAAATTACGATCTTTTCTGCAAATTTTCGCATTCGACAGCAGTTTTTTTTTGCTCTTGCGGTAGCTGTCCGACAATACCTCGATTCGGCATCCCGAACCCGGTTGCGGGTTCGGATGATATGAGGAAGACAGAGAGAAATATAGATGTTCCCTTTTTCGTTTGAGGGGTTTGTCCGAGGGCCGTTCGAACGCAAAAAATGCACTATGGGCCCGTCGTATCGATATGACAGTGTCAGAAAACACGACGGGAACGGGATTTCGTATTGTCCATTGTGTGGTGTCTTCTATATCGGCTGTTCTGATGGCGACATGCGGAAATCTCTTGTGGCGGGAAGGTCGGTACGGGTGGGTGATCGCGGGTCCGTGACGGGTATCGGCAGGAGGGAGCCGGTTAATGGTTGATCGTTACAGACAGTGATACAACTTGTTGCCAAACCCAATGGTGACCGTCGAAGTGGTGAACCGATGCGATTCGTCCCTTAACGTCACTTTTTCGAAACGGTTCCCAATAGATCTCCAGGCGGTTGTAAATACCTGACTCAGTACGGTAAAACGGTTCGCCGAAGTAAAGGCCGCTACCGTATGGCTGATGGTCGTCGCTGGCATTACTGGCATAGAAAGGCATCAGATTGTCGCCCAGATAGAGGTTGTTGTAGATGCCGATCCCTCGCTTTTCGATTCGGGCTTCGATTTGTGCCCCATTCGGTTTCCGATAATATCCTTCGTATTTGCGATTGTTCTGGAATGCCTGCAACCACCCGACCTGAAGGTAAAGCTTGTCGAAGAAGAGACGACGTGAAAGGTCGAGTCCAATGTACGGATAGATCAGAATGTTGTCGACGACACCGCCCAACGTGTAACTTCCTGCATGATGATACATGTCAAAATTGTATCCAGCATAAGCAACTCCCTGCCGAATCGATCCTGCCGAGAATACCATGAATTTTTCTCTCCGGTCTGCCGAATACATGCTGTTCCAGTCACAGCCCAGTTCCAAATATCCGTTTCGGTCCACATATTGGAGCAACAATCCTTCCAGTTCGGAGTCGTAGAATCTTACGGAGTCGCTGAAAAAAGCATTCGAGTATGTTCCGATCAGTTTTTTGCGCGGGAAAACACCTGCTGCCGCCCGGAATTTTCCCCAATCGTATCCATAGTAAAAGACCAGAGCCGGGTCCGTATAAAAGGTACGCTGGCCGAAGTCAGCCAACAGGTCCACTCCCAACATGAGCGAATTGCCTTTTCCCCAACCAATCCCTGCCTGGGGAATAAGTCGGGCACCGAAAAGCGTTTGTGATTCGCTGAGTGGCGTATCTTTGAACTCACGGTTGTCGAAACGGAAATCCATGTCCGCTTCCCATATAAACCGCTGACCGAAGGCGGAACCCATTCCCCCCCCCACGGCCAAAACAATGATGAGTATGTGTTTCAGAAATCTCATGTGAATATCAAAAATCGTTACAAATATATGAAAGATTGTCCAGAATTTCGGCAGTTCCGGATAGAATTTGACACACAGACACACAATCTGCTGATCGAAAATCAGTCAATGGAATTAGTCGGCAATTCGTATTTTGTGCCTGCAGCTTGAAGGTTCGTTTATCGATATTTTACGTAAGGGGTTGTATCCGTTTCAGTTCAGGCATCAGCTTTTATCTCCTTATGTCTTTTTACTCTTCATGGTGCGCCTTTTGAGTTTTTTGCGTGGAATATCTCCGGGCATTATGCCAACGAAAATGAAGGTGCATTTCTTGTCGAACGGCAGAATGAAAAGTAAATGTTCGTGAGAAGTCCGCAATCGAGAGTGTCCGTATACGACTTTTTGTGTCTTCGATTTCGATGATGCGGGTTTGTCTGTCTGACTGGAGGTGCGAACAGAGATAAAAGCGCGTGTGTCCTTTCTGCCGGAATGGGGCGCAATGCGTTTGGAATGCGTTTTACCGTTGCGTATCGATATCATGCGATCCGGAGAGAGAAGGTAAAATAAAAGGGCAGGAGAAGCCTTGTATGTGTCAAGATATTCTCCTGCCCTGCATCGTATTCATGTTGTTGGGTCCGGAAGCGTTTGCTCATGCACGGTGTCGACTTTTCAGCCGGGAGCATGGATTTCAGCAGACCCGTCCAATCTCCGATAATCTTTTCTTGCCGTTAAAATAGGCTGTATGCGACGGTCAGACCTGCCATTACGATGGCTACCATACTCATCAGCTTGACCAGAATGTTGAGCGATGGCCCCGACGTGTCCTTAAACGGATCACCTACCGTATCACCCACTACAGTGGCTTTGTGGCAATCGGAACCTTTACCGCCATGATTACCCTCCTCGATGAACTTTTTGGCATTGTCCCAGGCTCCGCCGGAATTGGCCATGAAGATGGCGAGCACAAAGCCGGAACCCAAACCTCCGACCAGAAGTCCGACTACACCGGCCACACCAAAGACAAGCCCTGTAAGAATCGGTGCCAAAATGGCCAGGATAGAGGGTAGCAACATCTCTCGTTGTGCTCCGCGAGTGGAAATAGCTACGCAACGGGCATAGTCCGGAGTGCTTTCTCCTGTCAGGATTCCCTTGATTTCACGGAACTGGCGACGTACTTCATTTACCATGCTTTCAGCTGCACGACCGACAGCATTCATAGTCAGACCGCAAAAGAGGAACGACATCATGGCCCCGATAAAAATTCCTACCAATACTTTCGGATTCATCAGATTGATCTGGTAATAGTTGATGAAATCGATAATATTGGCTTCGGATACGGCAACCTGTGTGCCGTCGGCAAATTCAAGGATATTTTGTCCGATATGAGCCAGCCCGATTTTGATCTCTTCGAGATAAGAGGCCAGCAAGGCCAGAGCGGTCAATGCAGCCGATCCGATGGCAAACCCTTTTCCCGTTGCGGCTGTGGTATTGCCGAGGGCATCGAGGGCATCCGTGCGTTTGCGGACTTCCGGACCGAGTCCGCTCATTTCTGCGTTACCTCCCGCATTGTCTGCGATGGGGCCGTATGCATCGGTAGCCAAAGTGATACCCAGCGTCGAGAGCATCCCGACAGCGGCGATGGCGATACCGTAGAGACCCAGTTGCAGATTGGAAGCTGTGAGCATGTTGGCGACGTCGAAGCGGATTGCGCAAAGATAAGAGAGAATGATGGCGACACCGATGGTCAAAACGGGTACGGCCGTCGAGATCATACCGAGACCCACGCCCGAGATGATAACCGTCGCAGGACCGGTTTTCGAACTTTCCGCAATTTTTTGAGTCGGTTTATAGGAGTGTGAAGTGTAGTATTCGGTGGCTTGTCCGATAATGACTCCGGCCAGAAGACCGACAATGACGGAACAGGAGATCCACATCCAGTTCGGCAGATTGAGCAATCGCAGAATGCCGAACGTGGCAATGGCGATCAGTACAGAACTCAAGTTGACACCCAGTCCGAGCGATCCGAGCAACTGTTTCATCGAGGCGCCCTCTTTCGTGCGAACGGCAAAAATACCGATGATGGAGAGTACGATACCTATCGATGCAATCAACATCGGTGCAAGTACGGCTTTCATTTGTACTTCGGGATCGAACACAAAAGCGGCGGCACCCAGAGCGGCGGTAGCCAGAATCGATCCGCAGTAGCTTTCATAGAGGTCAGCACCCATACCTGCCACATCACCCACATTGTCGCCCACGTTGTCGGCGATAGTGGCGGGATTGCGCGGATCGTCTTCGGGAATCCCGGCTTCCACTTTCCCGACCAGATCGGCTCCCACATCAGCGGCTTTGGTGTAGATTCCCCCACCTACGCGGGCAAACAGCGCCTGAGTTGAAGCACCCATTCCGAAAGTCAACATGGTGGTAGTCATTACTACCAGTTTCTGTGGCCCGTCGATGTCGATGAAGTGTTCCAGTATGATGTACCACAAAGAGATATCGAGCAGCCCGAGCCCTACGACCACCAGACCCATTACCGCGCCACTCCTGAATGCGACTTTCAGCCCCTTGTCGAGCGACTGATTGGCGGCATAAGCCGTACGAGCCGAGGCATACGTAGCGGTTTTCATGCCGAAAAAGCCGGTCAACCCCGAAAAGAAACCTCCCGTAAGAAATGCGAATGGCACCCAGGGGTTCTGCACGCCCAGCCCATAGGCGAGGTAGGCGAAAAAGAGTGCCAGCACGATGAATACGATCGTAACGACTTTGTACTGTTGTTTCAGATAGGCCATTGCTCCGTTGCGGACGTACTGTGCGATCTCTTTCATCTTATCCGTGCCTTCGCTTTCCCGTTTCATCATTTTGTAAAAAGCGAGGGCGAACCCCAACGCGAGTAGTGACGTCGCCGGTATCAACCAGAATATTCCAGGAATGTTGCCCATAGATAGAAGTTGTTTTAGTTAGTTTGGAAATGTTATTGACTGATAAATTTTTCGTATCTTTGATTTCTCTTACAAAATTATGTTTTATTTTCGAGTCCGGCAAATTTCATAACAAAACAAAAACTCTACACGATGCGCAAAAAAACTTATCCCGAACTCGGCAGACTCACGCCCGAGGAATTTGAAAAGTCGGAGAAAATGTCTGTAAGCGTAGTGCTTGACGGTATCAGGAGTTTGAATAACGTGGGGTCGTTTTTCCGTACAGCCGATGCTTTTGCTGTGGAACGAATTCTCCTGTGCGGTATCACGGCGACCCCTCCCGACAAAGAGATTCACAAAACGGCTCTCGGGGCAGAAACTACGGTCGCATGGGAATACAGCGAAAAGTGTATTGACGCGATTGCCCGGTTGCGGGAAGAGGGATATCGTATTGTTGCGATCGAACAGGTGGAGGGAGCGATGATGTTGCAGATGTTCGAACCTGTACCCGAAGAAAAATATGCGTTGGTCTTTGGGAATGAAGTAGAGGGCGTTTCTCAAGAGGTGATCGATATGTGCGACGATGCATTGGAGATTCCTCAAGCCGGTACGAAACACTCCCTCAATGTCGCTGTCTCGGGAGGTGTCGTTCTGTGGCATTTTTTCCGGGCATTTCAGCCATAAATAAATTGTTTGGAAACGGTAAACGGTCTCTTCTTTTTTTGTCGTTTTGCTCCTTGTTAGTTCTGTTTATCGCAGGTATGACGTCTCGAGAGGTTGCCGAGGATGTCTGGCGGGTGGTGACGAAGGAATGACGATCGGTCAGAGGACGACGGTGTCGGCCGGATCGGATTCGGCTTTTGCAGATTCACGTTCATAAAGTTGTACGAACCATTCGGGTGCCCGACATGGTTTGCGAGTGGCCGCATGCGTGAATACCAGTACCACACGTCCCGTGTTGAGCAGTTCGCCCTGTTCGTTCCGGATTTCGTGATCGAATACCAATTTCACTCCCGGGGGCTCTTTCAGGGAGATCCGTACACTCAAGAGATCGTCATAGTGGGCCGGTGCGAAATAATCCATCGTCACTTGCCGTACGGGTAACATGATCCCCTGTTCCTCCATCTGCCGGTAAGAAATCCCATACGAACGTAACATCTCCGTTCGAGCCACTTCATAATAATTTACATAATTCGAGTGATGGACAATCCCCATCTTGTCAGTCTCTTTGTATCGGACTCTGATTTTTATCTCCTTGGTTATCATATTTCTATTCTGTTTTGTTCGGATTGCCGACAAATGA
>CASDWR010000121.1 GCA_949284665.1 uncultured Rikenellaceae bacterium
AATGGAGAAGGCCTTTCGAAAACATTTTTCGTAGATGTCGAGCGATGCGAAGTAGTGTTTGGCCGGTGTTTGTCCGCTTGTGGTGCTGCTTGTGAAAACTTTTTCCGGTTCGCCGGTTCCGCAATACACCCGATGGGTTTTGAATATTTCGACAGGCAGGAAGGGAATTTGACTTGCCTTTTTAATTTGTCGAGGGTCGGTTCCGAGCAGAGCGAGGTATTCCCGATACGGTTGGCATTCTTTCGATTGGAAAGCGAATACCTCCAGTGCAGCCTCTTCGAACTCCTCGGACGAGGTGATGGATATTATGTCGTCGATCGAAAGCATCTGTTTCGTATGCAGGGGAATTGGCACTGAAGATTTTATAGCAACAGAAAACGCTCGCAATCGAGGGCGGCGATACAGCCGCTGCCGGCGGCGGTAATGGCCTGCCGATAATTGGGATCCTGTACATCGCCCGCTGCGAAAACACCGTCGATGTTGGTTTTGCTCGTTCCGGGAATGGTTTTGATATATCCTTCGTCATCCAGTTCCAGTTGTCCCTTGAATAGTTCCGTATTGGGATGGTGGCCAATAGCGAGAAAAAATCCCGATATGTCGATTGTACGGGTTGTTCCATCGTTGCGACGGAGCCGCACACCCGTCACTCCGTTTTCATCACCCAAGACCTCATCGGTGTTGTATCCGAAAAGTATGTCGATGTTATCGGTTGTCGTCACCCGTTTCTGCATCGCTTTCGAAGCTCGCAGATAATCTTTCCGAACAATCATGTAGACCTTGCGGCAAATGGACGCCAGGTATGATGCCTCTTCGCAGGCGGTGTCCCCGCCACCTACGACAGCAACATCTTTCCGCCGATAGAAAAATCCGTCGCATGTGGCACATCCGCTCACCCCCATCCCACGGAAACGCTGTTCTGATTCGAGACCCAGAAAACGGGCCGACGCACCCGTGGCCACAATTAGCGAATCGGCTTCGATCTCTTTCTGACCATCGACCGTAATATGGAAAGGGCGTTGTTTGAGATCGACTTCCGTGACGATTCCGGTGCGGATTTCAGCTCCGAAACGCAGGGCCTGCTTTCGCATGTCCTCCATCATGGCCTGGCCGGTCGTGCCTTCCGGATAACCGGGGAAGTTTTCTACTTCCGTGGTGGTCGTAAGTTGTCCTCCTGGTTCGATCCCTTCGTACAATACGGGGTTGAGGTTGGCTCGGGAGGTATATATGGCTGCCGTGTATCCTGCGGGGCCACTGCCGATAATGAGGCATCTGATCTTTTCTGCGTTCATGTTCCGATGAGAATTATGTTCCTTTTCTGTGGCAAAGATATCGATTTTTCCTGTGGAGAACGAATTTTTCGGTCGACTCACTCTTTCCCATCCGGAGTTGCGGGATGGTAGTGGTCGTATACGGTTTTTGCCTTGGCCGGGCCGATGAGTTCGGACAACTCGTCGAGCGAGGCTTCCCGGATGCGTGTGACGCTTCGGAAGGTCCTTAACAGGCGGTCGGCGGTCGTTTCACCGATTCCGGGTATTTGGCGGAGTGATGTTTTTACAAAATCGGCCGAACGTTTGTTGCGATGGAACGTGATCCCGAAACGGTGGGCTTCGTCACGCAGATGCATGATGACTTTGAGAGGTTCTCCCGTTCGGTCGAGATAATAGGGCAACGGGTCGTTTGGGAAAAAAACCTCCTCGATTCGTTTTGCCAGCCCGATGATCGGGATTTTGGTCTCCAATCCCAGTTCGCACAATACGGCATAGGCGGAGCTTAGCTGCCCTTTCCCTCCGTCGACCACAATCAAGTCGGGTAGTTCCGCTCCTTCAGCCAGTAATCTACTGTAACGTCGATGGATGATTTCGCGCATCGAAGCAAAGTCGTCCGGACCGACAACGGTCTTGATATTGAAATGGCGATACTCCTTTCGAGAAGGCTTCCCGTCGCGAAATACCACGCACGACGCTACGGGATAGTTCCCCTGAATGTTGGAATTGTCGAAACATTCGATGTGTCGGGGTTGCACCTCCATGTGCAGGGCTTTTCGCATAGCCTCCATTAGCCTTTGTGTATGTTTCTCGGGATTTTTAATCTCCAGGTTTTTCATCTTTTCGGCACGGAAAAGTCTTGCGCTGCGTTGGGAAAACTCCAGCAGTTTCAACTTTTCTCCGCGTGCCGGTACGGAAAAACGGATACCTTCGAAAAGTCCTTCCTCGGGGAGAAACGGAACAATCACTTCGTGAGCGAGTCGCCCTGCGATGCGTTCGCTGACGATAGAAATCGCTTGCGAGAGGATGGTCTTCGGATCTTCATCGGCTCCGATAGAGAACTCCGATGTAAAACTGTTTACCACCGATCCTGCGACGACCCGTACGAAATTACAGTAAGCCGCATCGTCGTCAACGAGCAATGAGAACACATCGACATTTCCGAGCATGCTGCTTACAATCACCGATTTACCGGCATAGTTTTCCAGCAGTCGGAGTCTGCTTTGGTAGTGTGCAGCCGTTTCGAATTTCAGTTCGGCAGCGGCAGTATCCATTGCGTCGTGTAACCAGTCGGTCGTTGCTTTGAGATCGCCTTTCAGCATTTTTCTAACCATTTCGATCGAGTCGGCATACTCTTCGGGCGACTGGTTGCCGATACAGGGGCCTTTGCAGTTGCCGAGGTGGTATTGCAGACAGACACGGTATTTGCCGCGTGCGATATTTTCGGGTGAGAGGTTGAGTTTGCAAGTGCGCAGCTGATATATGCCGTGGATCAGTTCGAGCATGTTTTTTTGTACGGTTACCGAAGCGTACGGGCCGAAATAGTGCGATCCGTCCCGGATCAGGCGTCTTGTGGATTGGGCCCGGGGGAAGGGTTCGTTGCGTACGACGATCCAGGGATAGGTTTTGTCGTCTTTCAGGAGAATGTTGTACCGTGGTTGAAGGGTTTTTATCAGGGAGTTTTCCAACAACAGGGCATCCTGTTCGGTCGCGACATCGATGTGGCGGATTTCCGCGATTTGCCGAACCATGACCTTCACTTTGGCCGAATGTTCTTTCGATTCGGAGAAGTAGGAAGACACCCTCCTTCTGAGGTTTACGGCCTTACCGACGTAAATAATTTTCCCCTCCCGGTTAAGAAACTGGTAGACCCCGGGAGTAATTGGGAGCAGAGAGACCTGTTCCTTGATTTTTGGTAAATTATTTGCAGACATAAATCTTCGTAAGATGCAAAATTAGAATTTATGACCGAAATCTCGAAAAATTATTGTAAATTTGCTTACGAAGAGGATTCTTCAAACTGAACCCAAATGCATCGCATTGTTGAAAGAGACGAACTGATGTTCGGACGTCGTGGCCCGGGGGCCAAGCTGGTCTCGGGAATAGCCATGCGCCTTTTCGGACTTCGTCGGGCCAATCGGATCTACGATCGAACGTTCGACCGGGCGGAATGCTATACCGGTCGGTTGTTGGAATATCTGGACATAAGCTATCATATCGATCCGTCGGATTTGGAGAATATCCCTCGCAGCGGCGCTTTGGTCGTAATTTCTAATCATCCTACGGGGGCCATGGATGGAGTCGTCCTGATCGATGTCCTGTCAAAAATCAGGCCCGACATCAAGTTTTTGGGGAATTTTCTTCTGGAGCGGGTCGAACCGCTCAAGCCCTATGTTATCTCGGTTGATCCATTCGACAACGTTTCGCCGCAACGCAATGTGTCCGGATTGAAACAGGCCTTTGAACATCTTCGAAACGGGGGGCTGCTGGCTCTTTTCCCGGCTGGAGAAGTCTCTACCTGGCAAAAGGGTTTTTCGGATGTGAAAGACAAGCTGTGGAGTCCGTCGGTGTTGAGGTTTATTCGTCGGGCCGGTGTCCCGGTGTTGCCACTCTGCATCCGGATGCGCAACAGTTTTTTGTTCCATCTGGTCGGTAAGATCCATCCGATGATGCGTACAGCCATGTTGCCCCATGAACTTTTCAACAAACGGGGGAAATGTGTAGAGATCGTGGTGGGTTCACCCGTGTCACCCAAAAGGCTCGAGTCGCTGGACGATACGGCCTACGGCGATTATTTGCGGGCGAGTGTGGACTATCTTTTCGATTGTCGCGAGACTCTGCGGGATCGTTCCCGATGTGGACGTTCCGGCCGTTCGGAAGAACCTTGTCGGATAGCCGATCGTAAGGAGGTTGCTGCTCTGCGTCTCGAAATGGATTCGTTGCGTGATGAATTTTTACTTTTCGATCATGGCGTGAATTCCGTTTTTTGTGCTCCGCCCGATCGAATGCCTTGTATGATGCATGAAATCGGACGCATGCGGGAGATTACCTTCCGACATGTAGGGGAGGGTACGCACCAGGCGATCGATACCGATACTTACGATACCTATTACCGACAACTTTTCGTGTGGGATAATGAAACCGATTCACTGGTGGGGGCCTATCGCATGGGTTTCGGTGATGAGATTGTCCCGAAGTACGGCCTGAAAGGTTTTTATACCTATTCGCTGTTTGATTACGATCCACGGATGGAGCCGATTCTGGAAAAAACGATCGAATTGGGGCGTTCGTTTATTGTGGATGCCTATCAGCGTAAGCCGATATCGTTGATGTTGCTTTGGAAAGGGATTGTGTATGTGTTGCTCAAATACGGGCAGTTTCGGAATTTGCTCGGGCCGGTTACCATTTCCGGAGAATACCAACGTTCGTCGAAGACCATTATCGCCGCCTATCTGCAACGGCACCATTACAATTCGAAGTTGGGTCCGATGGTGACGCCGCGGACGGGACTTGATGGGGTGGATGCACCGCTCGATCTGTCGTTGCTTGACCGTGTGGACTCGTTCGATCTGGTCGGACGTATCGTCAGCGATATCGAACAGGGGCGACGATCGATTCCGGTATTGATGAAAAAGTATCTGCAAGTGAACAGTACGGTTTTGGGATTCAATGTGGATCATGAGTTTTGCGATTGCCTCGATGCATTGATGTTGCTTGATCTGAAGCATGTCCCCGAAGCGACGATTCAGATGTTGTCGAAAGAGATGGAGGGGATCGATGTGGTTGCCCGCTTCAAGGCGTACGGCGAATAAAATAGGTCGTTGGCCCCTACGATCTGGGTTGGACGGAGAGGGTGGAAATTTTTCCGGATAGACGTTGGGCGTTTTCTCTTTTTTGTTATCTTTGAATGCCGGGACAGGAGGAGTTGTCGTGTCTTTGGCGGGATGGTCGGATCCTCTTCCCTGCGCGTCCTAACGGAAAGAGGAAGGCCGGTATCTGAATTAATCAAAGGGAAAAAGATTATGGCATTCGGTTTTGTAAAGGTGGCGGCTGCCGTACCGCGGGTACGGGTTGCCGATACGGAGTATAACTGTTCGGAGATGATCGAGATGGTGAAACGTGCCGATAGGGAAGGAATTCAGGTGATTGTATTTCCTGAACTTTCGGTTACGGGTTATACTTGCGGCGATCTTTTTTCGATGGAAACATTGTTGAGTGCAGCCGAATGCGGATTGGATCGGATGGTACGGGAAACCGCTTTTACACAGATGATCGTCGTGGTCGGGATGCCTGTGCGATGGAACTCGAAACTTTTCAATTGTGCTGTGGTGTTTTCGGGCGGTGAGATATATGGAGCAGTTCCCAAAAGTTATCTTCCCAACGGTAATGAGTTCTACGAAACGAGGTGGTTTTCGCCCGGAGGCAAGGTGCTCGAAGAGAAGCTCACGCTATGCGGCAAGCAGATCCCGTTCGAGGCTGGACTGTTGTTCGACTCAGGCGCATTGTGTATGGGTGTTGAGGTCTGTGAAGATCTCTGGGCCCCGATACCCCCTTCGTCGATACAGGCAAAATCGGGGGCGAATCTGATTGTCAATCTTTCGGCCAGCGATGAGTTGGTCGGCAAACATGCGTATTTACGGTCGTTGGTTACACAACAGTCTGCCCGGTTGCGGGCTGCATATGTCTATGCGTCGGCCGGTTTTGGTGAGTCGTCGACCGACCTGGTTTTTGCCGGCAATGCGCTGATTGCCGAGACGGGGACGCTGCTGGCCGAATCCGAAAGGTTCACCATGGACTCGCAACTGACTGTTTGCGAAATTGACTTGGAAAAGATCGCTTACATGCGTCGTACGGATAAGGCCTGTTTTGGGGAAGGATGCTATGAGTATATCCGACGGGTTCGGATTGCGCTTCCATCGGTTGATCGTACCGAGGGGGTTCGTTTCATGAGGAATTTCGATCCGTATCCTTTCGTCCCCTCCTCATCGGAGGAGTTGGAGCGAAATTGTCGGGAGGCGTTTGCCATTCAGAGCCTCGGATTGTGCCGACGGCTGCAACATACCGGAATCCACAGTGTGGTAATCGGTATTTCGGGTGGACTGGATTCGACATTGGCATTGATGGTTTGTGTCGATGCGTTCGATCGGCTCGGATTTGACCGCAAGGGGATTCTTGCCGTTACGATGCCAGGATTTGGGACTACGGACCGGACTTATGCCAATGCGCTTGCGCTGATGGGATCTTTGGGCGTATCGTTGCGGGAGATTCCGATCCGTGAGGCTTGCGAGCAGCATTTTCGTGATATCGGTCTTGATCCGGGCGATCACGGAGCTGCCTACGAGAATGCACAGGCTCGCGAGAGGACACAGATTCTTATGGATTTGGCCAACATGTCGGGGGGGCTGGTTATTGGGACTGGAGATCTTTCGGAGTTGGCTTTGGGATGGGCTACCTATAATGGCGATCACATGTCGATGTATGGTGTGAATGGAGGGGTTCCGAAGACTTTCGTGCGGGCTTTGGTCCTTTATTTGGCGGCTCAACCGGAGTATGCTGCGGTTAGGGATTTGCTGTTGGATGTGGCGGAGACCCCGGTTTCACCGGAATTGCTTCCTGCAGGCGAAGGGGGCGAAACGTCGCAAAAAACGGAAGATCTGGTCGGTCCCTACGAATTGCACGACTTTTTTCTTTACAACATGTTGCACTTCGGTTTCGGACCGGCCAAAATGCTTTTCGTGGCGTGTCGGGCATTTGAAGGGAAATACGATTCGGAAACGGTCCGTAAATGGTTGGTCGTTTTTGTGAAACGTTTCTTCTCGCAACAATTCAAACGGTCCGCACTGCCCGATGGTCCCAAAGTAGGGTCGGTGTCCCTCTCACCTCGGGGCGATTGGCGAATGCCGAGCGATGCTTGTGCCGCGGAGTGGCTTCGTGAAATCGGGGAGCCGGGTAATTGACATGTTCCTTCCGTTGGTGGAGGTACCGTTGTGTTCTCCGGTGTCCGAAGGGAAGAAAGAGGGGTCAGTCGACCCCCGTTCGGACAGGTGGAGCCTTATGTGGTCGGCATCTTCTGAATAGATGTCCGTACCCTGGAGAAACGTATATCCCTGTTTATTTACAATCTGCGAGACAAAACGGAAGAACCTCGTACAAAATTGATTCTGTACGAGGCTCTTCCGTTGGTTTTTTATCCTGTCCGTCGGAGTTCGGGATCCCCGATCGTCCCTTTTCGAAGAGAGGAGGATATCCGGGTTGGTCGGCAGTGGAATTGGCCCGGCGAAGGGAAGCGTTACTCTGAACGAACAGGTGAAATGCCGCGTTTTTGGAGGTTATCCATCAACAGTCCGTACAACCGTTCTTTTTCAGCTGCATAGGCAGGATCGGCGGATTTGTCGGACATCTCTCCCGGGTCGGTATCGAGATCCATCAACATCTCTTTCTGGGGTCCGCGGACGAAGAGGGTGTATTTGTAGCGACCATCGTTGATTTGGTATCCGGCGCTCGATTCGATGACGATATGGTCGCGGTCGAGACTCTCCGTATTGCCTGTGATGATCGGTTTGAGCGATTTGCCGGGGAGGTTTTCGGGGACAGGGACTCCCGCCAGGTCGCAAATAGTGGGGACCAGGTCGATTCCGCAGGTCAGATTCGATGAATCGACCACACCTTTGCGTACACCGGGCCCGGCGATGATGAGCGGGGTTCGGGTAGCTTCTTCGAGCAGTTGGCTTTTGAATACCAGGCCATGGGATTGTCCCATTTCTCCATGATCGGAGGTAAAGACGACGATTGTATTTTCAGCCACTCCTGATTTTTCGAGTGCGGATAGGATTCGGCCGATCTGCTGTTCCACATCTTCTGTCAGACGACAGTACATCCAGCGATAAAAATCCCACTGTTCGGGAGTCCAGTTACGTGAACCGGAACCGGTTTCCCTGATTTCGGCATAGGCTCCGTTGGGTTCGACATTGGCGGGAACCGGGGGGATTTGGGAACGGTATTCTTCATCACTCAATGTTTTGCGCAGATCGATGTATTTTTGTGTGGCGGCGATCTGGTGAGGGCGCAGTTTGTCCGGGAATCTCGGGTCAAATCCGGCGCCATAACAGATGTCGTGGGGGTTCATGAAGGCCAGATAGAGGAAAAAGGGCTGATCCTCTTCGGGGTTATAGTTCGAGAGGAACTCTTCGGCGAAGTCGGCTGGTCCCTGATAGTAGTTGGTTCCGTTTTGCGTGAAGCCGTATGCGTCGATGTCGGTTCGTCCGCAGTAGAATCCTGCATATCCGGAATAAATCGTATTGTATCCTGCATTACGGAAGAGATTTCCGATCGAATGTTCTCGTGCGGCAGGCAAGATGCGAGCGGTATCGGGTTTTGTGGTATTGTTCGTATAACCGATTTCGCTCGCGTAGTGTCCGGTCACCAACGCATAACGTGAAGGCATGGAGACAGGATTCATGCAGTAATTGCGTTCAAATCGGACTCCATTTTCGGCCAGTCGGTCGAGTGAAGGTGTACTTACATAGGGGTTGCCCGCACAACTCAACATGTCGAAACGCTGTTGGTCGGTCATGATGAAGAGGATGTTCGGTTTTTTTGTCTCGGTTTGTTGCGTGCATGAGGGTGCGAGCATTGAGATGCCGCATCCACACAACATTGCTCCTGTCAGTGTTTTCATTGTCAATCGTTTAATGTTGTTTTGTCATCGTCCGGTTTTTTCGGTTAGGTCTCGATAGTGCAAATATAGTGAAAGGCGAGCGCAGAGGCAAACGGAGACGGAGTTTTCAGATTTGACATAGCCGAGCCGCCTCCTATATTCTTCAAATATAGTGAAAGGCGAGCGCAGAGGCAAATGGAAACGGAGTTTTCAGATTATTGAATTGCAAGTAGACAATAGCTGTTTATGTGTAGACTTTTGCCACACTTGACGGGTATCCATATTGTGATGAAAACCGGGGACAGTATTTTCTCCGGTTTTCGTTTTGTGCGTTACAGTTGGATAAGATTCGGTTGAATTTTTTTGAGCCTGTTTTGACGTATTCTTCGGACTGCCGGTACGGGCGTGCCATGTATTTAATCCCGTCGTGCGGCGAGGGTTAGTCATATCTTGCGTATCATAATGTTTTAATTTGTTTTTTCGAGTGTTGGCAATGTATTTTCAGGAAATATTTTGTACTTCCGACTATA
>CASDWR010000122.1 GCA_949284665.1 uncultured Rikenellaceae bacterium
CCTTTCGGCGTAAACACGACGATCTCATTCGTGTATAGTGTCAGCTTTACGTTGTCGAGAAAATCGACGGCATTTTCCGTAGGATTGTTCAAGGCGTGGCGCACCTCCCGGAGCCATTTGTCGAATTCATCTTCCGTACTGTGCGCCTGTTTATATTTCCAGTGTGCGGCGAAACCTCTCTCGGCAATCTCATCCATACGTTGCGAACGAATCTGCACCTCAGCCCAGATACCGTCGGGGCCCATAACCGTAACGTGTAAAGCCTCATATCCGTTTGCCTTCGGGAAATTTACCCAATCACGAATTCGGTCCGGTTTCGGTGTATAGATATCCGTTATCAGAGAGTAGATGTGCCAACATTGCGACTTTTCAGGAATCAATTCGGTAGGTTTGAATACGATACGGATAGCGAACAGATCGTAAATATCTTCGAATTTCACCTGTTTGCGCTGCATTTTTGACCATATCGAGTATACGCTTTTTACACGTCCGGAAATTACGAAGTCGATTCCACTCTCCTTTAGTCTTTTACTGATCGGTTCACAGAATTTCTCGATGAATTTTGTTCGGTCCGCTTCCGTCTCATTCAATTTCCGTGCGATCTCTTCGTATTGTTCCGGATACCGATATTTGAGACTCAGGTCTTCCAACTCCGTTTTGATCGCATATAACCCCAGTCTGTATGCCAACGGGGCAAAAAGATATAGGGTTTCACTTGATATCTTCACCTGTTTCTCGTGGGGCATGGAATCCATTGTCCGCATGTTGTGAAGTCGGTCGGCAATTTTGATCAGGATCACACGGACATCATCCGAGAGCGTGAGCAGTACCTTGCGAAAATATTCCGCCTGTTTCGAAACATCGGCATTAAACACTCCGGCCATCTTGGTCAGACCGTCGACCATGTATGCGATCTTGGGGCCGAAGATGGTTTCTATCTCTTCTACCGTATAAGAGGTATCTTCGACCACATCGTGGAGCAATGACGCAACAACGGACTTCACACCGAGCCCGATCTCCTCGATCACTATTTTGGCTACAGCGATCGGATGTAAAATGTAGGGTTCCCCTGATCGACGGCGCACTCCTTTATGAGCCTCTTTCGCAAGGAAAAAAGCCCTCTTGATAATGTCCCAGTCCTCCTCTTTGTTGCATATTTTTTGGCAACTGTTCTGGAGGTCCTGCCATCGGCTCTCGATCAGAATCTCATCTTCGGAAGAGTATTCCGCCATACGTTTTCTCCTCTACTGTTCTTGTTGCGATTGCCCACCCTGTTTTTTGGATTTCATGGTCTCTCGCACCTTGGTCTCTATTTCGTTTGCCAGTTCGCTGTTGTTTCGCAAGAGCTCCTTTACGGCATCACGTCCTTGAGCCAGTTTTTTGTCTCCGTACGCATACCATGAACCGCTCTTTTTGATCACATCGTAATCTACTCCGAGATCAATAATCTCGCCGATTTTCGAAATTCCTTCACCATACATGATATCGAATTCGGCTCGTTTGAAAGGAGGGGCAACCTTGTTCTTCACCACTTTCACTTTGGCACGGGCGCCAAGTTGTTCTTCTCCATCCTTAATGCTCGATGCCTTGCGGATGTCGATTCTCACACTGGCATAAAACTTCAGTGCATTACCACCCGTAGTCGTTTCGGGATTCCCGTACACGACTCCGATTTTGTCGCGCAACTGGTTGATAAAGATACAAACCGTTTTTGTCTTGCTAATGCTGGCAGTCAGTTTGCGGAGCGCCTGCGACATCAGTCGGGCCTGCAATCCCATCTTCGACTCACCCATATCTCCTTCGATTTCCGCTTTCGGGGTCAATGCCGCAACCGAATCGATTACGATAATGTCGATGGCGCTCGATCGGATCAGACTGTCGGCTATTTCGAGAGCCTGTTCCCCATTATCGGGTTGAGAAACAAGCAGGTTATCCACATCCACTCCGAGGTTTTGGGCATAGAAACTGTCGAATGCATGTTCGGCATCGATAAAGGCGGCAATACCTCCGGCTTTTTGTGCTTCCGCTATCGCATGCAGGGCAAGCGTCGTTTTACCTGACGATTCAGGGCCGAAAATCTCAACGACACGCCCTTTGGGATATCCTCCCACCCCCAGTGCCATATCCAACGTGATGGAGCCGGAGGGAATCACCGCCACCTCCTCCACCTCGTCGCTATTCATCCGCATGATGGATCCTTTCCCGAAATTTTTCTCGATTTTGTCGAGTACCGCATTCAATACCTTCAATTTGTCCGGATTGATAGTCGTTTTTTCTGCCATATTCGATATTACGTTAATTTAACTAATTGTCTCTCTTTTTGTTCAACGATTCATTACTTCGTTTTCCGCGGATACTTCCCCACTTCTTTGCCTTGTTAAAAAGAGTGTCCCCTTCCGTACACATCGGCAGGGAGATGCAATGCCAGATCGGCACAGCATCTTTTTGTATCCGCACAAGGTGTAGTTCATATATAATCTGACATCGATCCCGAAACAATGTTTACGGGCAAACGTTCCATTGTTTCCGAATACCTGTGCCGATTTACACGAACGGCAAAACTGTTTCGTAAAGGTACGAAAGTTTTTCGTTCCGGCAAAAAAGAAACCGAAATGATTTGTATCAACGGGCTAAAACTTTCCGCTCTATATCCTCCATCATCTGGACGAAAGATTTGTCTGTTTCCATTAAGTTGGAAACGGCCTTGCATGCATGCAGGACAGTGGCATGATTTTTCCCACCGATGGCGGCGCCGATCGTTGTGAGCGGGGCTTTCGTATGCTGTTTGCACAAATACATAGCAATCTGTCGTGCTTGAGCCACCTCACGCGTACGTTTGGGTGAATCGAATGTGGCCATGTCGATATTCAGATACTCGCAAACGACACTTCGTATGCTGTCGATCGTTATCTCTTTCTGGTAAAATTTCACGTACGCCTTAAGAATTTCCTTGGCTAACGGAACCGTGATTTTTTTATTCAGGAAAGCCGCATTGGCCACCAAGGACGAGAGGGCACCTTCGATTTCCCGAATGTTGGCGTTGATATTCTCCGCAAGGAAAACGACCACATCATCCGGGACTTCCGTATTGAGTTTATGTGCTTTGTGGCGGATGATTTTGGTTTTCGTTTCGAAATCAGGTTGTGTGAGTTCTGCGGCAAGGCCCCAACGGAACCGAGTGAGCAACCGATCGTTAATATCCTTTAGCTCTACCGGTCGTTTATCCGATGTGAGGATCAATTGACGTCCTGCGAGCTGCAAGTGATTGAATATGTTGAAAAACGCATTCTGCGTACTCTCCTTGTTGCCCGAAAGTTCTTGGATATCATCAATGACAAGCACATCGATCATCTGGTAAAAGTGGATAAAATCGTTGACTTCATGGTTCAATACGGCTGCCGTGTATTGAGCCTGAAACTTGTTCATTGACACATAAAGTACCTGCAGTTCGGGATGACGCTGTTTGATCTCCATACCGATTGCCTGGACGATATGCGTTTTGCCGAGACCCGAATTACCATATACATAGAGCGGGTTGTAAGGCGTATTGCCAGGATTGATAGCCACGGCCAAACCCGCAGATCTTGCCAAACGATTGCACTCCCCCTCGATGAACGAATCGAACGTATAGTTTGGATTTAATTGTGAATCGATTTCGAGCTTTTTGATACCGGGAATAATAAAGGGATTCTTTATATTTGCAGTATCGGTTTGAGCAACGAATTTCGATATTGTTGTATTGTCGGCTCCTTGAGGATAGCTGTTCGTTCCAGCAGGTTCCACATGATTGGGGATCGAATAGCGCAATCGTGTCTTCTGGCCGAAAAGTTGATAGATGATCGGACGCAGGAACGGGATATAGTGTTTTTCGATATGATACACATAGCTTTCATTGGGCACTCGCAACTGCAAAGTCGTACCGTCGAAATTGACGGGTACGATCGGCTTGAACCACTTGATGAACTCCTCCTGCGAGGTCTGTTCCTTGATGCGGGACAAGCAATTTTGCCATATATCGCTATATGTCGGAGTGTTGATAACCATCTATGTGCAAGGGTTAATTTGTGACTACAAAAGTGTGGATAAAAATATTAAAAAAAACACGAGTTCGGGTTGTTAATTTCGTTTTAATTTTTATAGAAAAACGGGGATAATTTTGAAGTAAATATTTAATGAATTGATATTGAGAATTCATTTATTTTTTCTTAAATTTGCGTATAGAAATATTTGTTGAAAACTTTAAACACTATAAAAATAACCAATCGAAAATGAACGTCAAATTAGATTCAGCAATCGTCGAAAGAGCACAAAAATGGCTCAAAGGAAACTATGACGAAGAGACAAAAAAGCAG
>CASDWR010000123.1 GCA_949284665.1 uncultured Rikenellaceae bacterium
ACCCCACCCGTGACACTGATGAGGATCGACTCGATCAGAAACTGCGCCAAAATGTCTCGGCCTCTGGCTCCGATCGACATCCGCAATGACCTGCATCTGTGTCAAGTCATTTGCAATGGTGAAGAGCGTAGGGGTCTCGAATCCCGCTGCAACGGTCTGTCCCTCCTCCACGGCGCGACTGATTACTACTCCATCGATCGGGGATGTAATGGTAGCATAATCCAGGTTCCGTTTCACCTTAACCATCGCCGCCTGATTCTGCTCGTAAGTGTTGCGTGCCTTTTCATACAGATAATACGCTTCATCATACTCCGCATCACTGACCAACTCCTTTTCATGAAGCGTTTTGACACGCGTATAATTCTTTAACTGATACTCATACTCCGTTTGACTTCCGGCCAGTTCGGCCTGAGCCTGTTCCAGTTCGGCCTGTAAAGTCACCTTATCCATTTCGGCGATCAACTGGCCGGCTTTCACCACATCGTTGTAATCGACATACAATTTATCGATAATTCCCGATACCTGTGTGCCGACTTCAACCTCCGTCACCGGTTCCACTGTACCGGTCGCCATGACCGAGTTACGAATCGTAATTCGGTCGGCCGTCGCCGTCTCTAATGCAATCCCCTCTTTTTTCGATGAATGCAACCCGAAAAACAGTCCCAAAATCACTACCAGTACACTGCAGCATACGATTACCGCGATCTTCTTTCTCCTTTTCATATTCTTCTTTCAATCATCAATCCCTTTTTTCAATAGTCCGCCCCGGTCTCCTTGCCCTGATAGATATTGAGCAACTCGATACCCAGCAGGGCCATGTATTTGGCCTGCAAGACCTCTTGTCGGGCAGCGGTCCATTCGTTTTGTGCGGTTATCAGTTCGACCGTATTTTTTACACCGAGTCGGAACTGCTCATCGGTAAGTTCATAGCTTTGCCGGGCATAACGCTCCTTCTCCACCGCAGCCATATATTGCGACTGTGCAGACACGGCATCAAGATAGGCGGATTCCACCTTTTCGAGCAATGCCTTT
Source organism: uncultured Rikenellaceae bacterium (assembly GCA_949284665.1). Taxonomy (GTDB): domain Bacteria; phylum Bacteroidota; class Bacteroidia; order Bacteroidales; family Rikenellaceae; genus Tidjanibacter. Next base: position 1,033 of record CASDWR010000123.1, read on the forward strand.
TGCAGATCGATCTGAGAAAGACGGCTGTTGGCTGCTGCCAACCGAGCCTTATTTACAGCCGTACGATTGGTGCGATTCGAAAAGATCGGAATGCTGACTGTCACCCCAATATTTTCATTGAACCGGTTCCAGACCTGGGAACCGCTCTCGCCCATATCCCCCGACATGTGTCCCGTACCGATACCGGCCGTCAGCGAGGCTGACGGCATAAAACCGGCCTTTGCCTCCTTTTCGCCCAATTGCGCCGACTCAACAGCCAATGCCCCCCGTTGGATTTCCGGCATGGTTTCCATAGCCATTGCATAGACATCGATTTTGGATGGCAGCGGCCGCAAAATATCCCCTTCTTCGAGAAGGGGGACAGCAAGATCCATCTCATCCATAATATCCAATTCGAGCAACTGTTTGAGCTGCAACTTGTAACTATCAAGTGACGTCCCCGCCACTACCACCTGATACTCGTCGCTTGCATACTGACTCTCAAGTTGCGCCAGGTCTACCCTGCTGATCGAACCGACCTGTTGCATCACTGCAGCGCGATCGCGTTGTGCCTTCGAAACATCTGCCGCACTTCGGCTGATCGTAACAGCCTCGGCTGCGTACAAGCACTGCAAATAGGCTTCAACAACTGCAATGCGGATGTCGTTGGCCGTCTCTTCGACCGTCAACGAATCGATCCGGTTCTGGACCTTTTGCTGTTTGATGGCAGTACGGAGCAACCCTCCCCGATAAAGCGTCATGTCCGCATTCAACCCGTAGGTCCCTGAGTAACTGCTATTTTCCGTAGCATCCGCTGCAGGATAATTCGTGTATCCCTGCGTTGTCGAGGCAACCAACGATGGGAAAACCGCGGACTTCGCCTCTTTGGTATCTTCGATACCGGAGAGATAGTCATTACGGGTTTGATTGAGTTGTATATTGTTCTTCAGAGCATAGTCCAAACATTTTCGCAGGGACCATACTCCAAGCGTATCTTGTTGCGCAAAAGCAAATCCTTCCTCAAGCAACAGCATGCATCCGATCAACCATATTCGTTTCATGATATATCTCGTTTTGCGACAAATTTAAAGGCATCCATCCCCTTACACAATTAAAATAGCCGAACCGGGAAATTCTCTCGACGAACAATGAAAAAAAATCGACGAAACTTCGTGATCCTATCATCGCTTCTCCGGGAAACGCATATCCGACTGTTGTCGACATCAACCATGGAACAAATCTCAGAATCTTGCAGAAGCTGTCCTTCCCTCCATAAGGGGATATTTGTCTCTTTTCCCTCCCTTTTGGTATTCTCTCCGACCATTGTGTTTCTCCTTGCTACCCGAAATTAAGAAAAGCACAAAAAAACAAACAACACAACAAAACAAATATCAGTCATTTATACACCCAAATAAAAATTGCCGGACAAAAAATAGGGGGATTTTAGACCTCCGGCGTTATATATGCAAAACCTCCTTAGCTAAGAGTATGAAAACACGAATCTGCATTTCACTGTCGTCATAAAGAGGGACCTCAAGAATCGTTTTAAAAAAGGACTCCATGGTCGGCAACACAGAAAAAGATTCGATCGCATGTAAACAGAGTATTAATTTAAAATGAGAAAAAAATGAAAACCAAATTGATCGTATTATCTTTGTGCATGATCGCAAGTGTAAGTATGGTTCAGGGACAAGTGAACAAAAAGGATTTCGCACCTTCGGAAAACAGGCATGAATTCCGTCTGGCAGCAAGCGACGGATTGACACTCGGGGTGGCCAATGTTTTCGGAATGGGACTGGCGGATGCACTTCTGGGCAGCAAGCGGACGGATGAAAAATCGACCCTCGTATATGGTGTGGGTTACCGGTATGCCATCAAACGTTTTCGTGTTGGTGCGGACATAGGATTCGCCCAGGTAAGCAGCAAATTGACCCTGGCTGGGGATAAAACCCCTTCATACAAGGAACGCGAACTGAATTTCCTGGTACTGCCCACAGCAGAATTCGTATACTATAAAAGAAAATTGGTGGAACTGTACGGATCGGCAGCGGCAGGTGTCAACTTCATCCGCCATTCTGAAACCGGACTGACGGACATAGGGAAACGTAACGCAAAGAAGGACAGTTCGTCGCAAGCCTTTGCCTATCAGGTCAACCCCATTGCCGTTCGCTCGGATTCACGGACAAGATGGCCCGCGACCTCGTAAATATGCGACCCGTCCGTTTCTCCGGCAAACTCTATTCGCGCGAGCATTCCCAGCACTTTGAAACCGAGCACTCGGAAGCCCGGCTCCTGCGGGATGAAAAAGGCCCCGGAGGGTTTCAACTGTTCATCGACCGGATTCCGATCCTGCAATGGTTCCG
>CASDWR010000124.1 GCA_949284665.1 uncultured Rikenellaceae bacterium
AGATCAATGCGCGAGTGATGAAAGACACCGGGAATCCCACTGTGAAATTCATGCACTGCCTGACTTCATTCCATGACTTGAAAACGCGTGTTGGCAGAGATATATTCGAGAAGTTCGGCATTGCCGAAATGGAGGTGACAAACGAAGTATTCGAGAGCGAAGCTTCCATCGTTTTCGACGAAGCCGAAAACAGAATGCACACAATTAAAGCCGTGATGGTTGCAACACTTGCCGGAAATTATTGATTTGCAAATTAGTGGGTAGAGATGTCTGAAGTAAAAGATGAAATGACTGATGCCGGAGAGCAGACTCCGGAAGAACAAAAGAGAGTGTCTGATGTGGCAGGAGAACAGGAGGTAACGGACACGACTTCGGATCAGAAATCGAAAGAGGAAAAGAGAAGCAAACAATACCCTTCGTTCGAGGATATACTGGCTATCGTCGGAATGTTGGTCGTGGGAATATTGATCGGTAGTTTATCCCAATTTTTCCTTCAAAAGATAGGAGGATTGCCGGATGGATTCTCATCATGTTGCGCCTATTTTCTTCAGTTTTTCATTGTCATACTTTTTATTCTCATTCAAAGGAAACGGCATGGCAAAGAGGGAAATTTGTTGAAATTCTCTTTAGGGACGATGAACCCGCCGTTGATTTTATGGGGTGTAGTTGTCGTATGTGTCAGTTCGATCGTCCTTGAACCTTTGATGAAACTCTTCCCGGACAAATATCTCGACATGTTGTCCGATGCGGTAGGTATAGGCGGCTGGGCCGTCTTCACTACGGTTTTGCTCGCTCCTGTCATGGAAGAGGCCCTTTTCAGGGGGCTTATTCTCGGGATTATCCGTGAACGATATGGCGCAATGGCCGGTGTGTTTTTGTCTGCATTGATTTTTGCCGTGATCCATATCATCCCTCAGCAAATGGTGAACGCTTTTGTGATAGGGCTCTTTTTGGGCTATATATACATACGGACGGGCTCTCTTGCGGCTATTATTCTGATCCATGCCCTCAATAATGCGATTGCATATGTCGAAATGCAACTGATGGGACATCGAACCGATCTGTCCCTGAGTTCCATGATCGGGAATGACACATGGTATTGGATCGTTTATGGTGTCAGCGCTTTGCTGCTCGTGGTCGCTTTTACCAAAGCGCTCACTTCACTCGCCGCATGCGACAGAATGCGGAATGATGCATCGAAATCGATACCGAATAATAATCCGATTTGTTGATGCGTTGTTTCTCGTGAAATTCTTATCTTTGCGGACGGAGTTTATGACGAAACGTTTGAAAATATTCATGCTGTGCGGAATGGCACTTGCAATGATCGGTTGCCGGGATTCACTGATCCGCCGGAATGAAGGCCAGATCGTGGCGAAAGTCGGTGATGCGGTACTTATGCGTTCCGATCTGGTGGGTATTGATATGACTGAAGTTTCAGCCGAAGACAGCCTGAAGTTACTCGAGGCGTATGTGAATTCGTGGATACGGAAACAGTTGAAATTACAGGAGGCGGAAAAGGTATTGGAAAAAAGTGGCTACGATATCGAAGCGATGGTCGCCGATTATCGTATGTCTCTTATGATAAATCAGTTGGATCAGTATTTTGTGGAACGAAGGCTTGATACATTGTTGACGGACGAATCGATAGAAACCTATTACGAACGCCATAAATCGGAGTTCCCGTTGGAACGGGCGATTGTGAAGGGACGGATCGTACAGGTTCCGAATAGCTATCGTCAACCGCTTCGTATCAAAGAACTGATGGCTTCGCAACGATCGGACCGGCAAAAAGATTTTGTCGATATTTGTGAAAAGAACAGATTGAAATTGACCGAGTTCGATTATTGGATCGACTACGGCGAATTTTTGAGCTGTTTGCCCGTTGTACGCGACAAGGATTACGATGAAATGTTGGTGGTCGGGAAAATACAGGAAATGTCCGATGCGGAGAACCGTTATTTCATTCAGATAAACGATTTCAGACGACGTGGAGATACGGTCCCTTTAGAGAAAGCCAAGGATATGGTCCGTCAGATTATTTATAACAGACGCAGCCGTGAAGTAATCAAGAACTACGAAGACAGTCTTTACAAGGCGGCCGAGAACGCCGGATCGATAACGATAAATATTAATAACAATCAATAAACGAGTAGACGAGTATGTTGAAAAAGGCGATAGTAACAGCGGCTCTGACGGTATGCCTCGGGGTGGGAATCGGAGAGAGGATCGTTGCACAGGAGAAGTATACGGTCGATCGGGTAGTTGCCGTGGTAGGGAATTCGGCTATTTTGTATTCGGATGTCGAGGCGACAGCCCAAATGCTGGTCGAACGTCGTCGTCAGGAAGGGTATACATCCGATAGGGATCCCCAGAATGAGGCTCTTGAGGCGCTGCTGCTTCAAAAACTGCTCTATAATCAGGCGTTGATCGATTCGGTGCAGATTAATGAAGGAGCCATCGCTCAAAACATAGAAGCCCATGTGAACTCCATGATTGAGGAGGCCGGTTCGATTGCTGCGCTCGAAGAGCAGATGAAACGACCGATTTTCGATATCAGACAGACATTGCGCCAACGGGTGGAAGAAGAACAATATGCTCAATCCATGCGCTATGAAATTGAAAGCAAGGTGAGAATTACTCCCGGAGAAGTAGAACGGTTTTATCGTAAAATAGATAAGGACAGCTTGCCGATCATTCCCGACCAGTATGTGTATGCACAGATAACCAAATACCCGGCTTCTACGAAAGAAGCCAAACAGCGTGTTCGAGAGAGATTGCTCGAAATGCGTGAACGTATCATCAATGGCGACAATTTCGAGAGACTTGCCCGTTTTTATTCCGTCGATGTAGCTTCGGCCATTCGTGGGGGAGAGATGGATTTCACTCCTCTCGACGGTTTCGTCAAACCTTTTGCCGATGCTTTGGCAAAACTAAAACCCGGACAGATCTCGGAAGTAGTGGAGACCGAATACGGTTTTCATATTATTCAATTGATCGAAAGGAAGGGAAATCTTTATAAATGTCGTCATATTCTGTTGCGCCCGATTTTTTCTGATGATGAATTAAGCGCAAGTCAACGCAGTCTCGACAGTCTGGTCAACCTGATTCGATTGGATTCCACAACATTTGAAAAAGCAGCCATCGAGTATTCGGATGACAAGTATTCGAAGCAAAACGGCGGGTTGGTTACCAACCATGAGATGATGGAGATGTATGGTGCGAATGATACGAGTTATTCGACCACAAGATTTTTGCGTGAGGAATTGCCGCGGGGTGATTACAATGCGATTCGGTCGTTGAAACCCGGTGAGATTTCGGATGTTTTCCAGTCAGAGGATTTGCGGGGCAATGTATTGCACAAGGTAATCAAACTACTTGAAATAATCCCTGCGCATCAAGCCAATCTGAATAATGATTATTTGCGTGTGGAACAACAGGCTCTTGTAAAAAAACAGGGTGAGGAGTTTCAGAAATGGTTGAACCAAAAGATTAAGTCAATATATGTATTGATTGCACCTGAGTTCCGTGACGGTGAATTCGAAAATAAAAACTGGGTGAAATAGTGTTGTCCATCGAAATGCAAATGATGGGAAACAGCATGTCTTGATGAAGATTACAGTGTGCGTCAAGTGAAGAAGGGCAGAGTCATAATACCGCTATTGTTTGTTGTTGGAAGTCTTTGCGGGGGCATGTTTGCGCAACAGCCCGACAATACGGCGGGAAACAAACGCGTGACGGATTTGAAGGGTAGACGAATGATGTCTGTCAGGGTTGCCGATTCGACGGGTGTCGCTTTCGTAGGAGAGGTCGTCTTTTATCACAACGGCGCTGTCATTACATGTGACAGTGCCGTACGTTACAACGACAATTGGATGGAGTGTTTCGGCAACGTCATTATCAACAAGGACAGTACCTACATTTACGGCGATCGTGCTGATTATAATCGAGGCGAAAATCTGGCTCATGTATATTCCCCCTTGATCAAAGTGATGAATGGCGATGCGACGCTTTATACCTACAATTTTTCAT
>CASDWR010000125.1 GCA_949284665.1 uncultured Rikenellaceae bacterium
ATCATGATCAATTCCCCTGAAGATATCGTTTTCACTCCGGGCGACACTCAAATTTCCGACCCCGACGATCATATTTCGAATATTTTCATTTCGGAATACTACGCACAGGGAAACAGTTATTACATCGAACTTTTCAATTCAGGAACCGAGACGGTTACTCTGTCCGACTATGAATTGGCCACGGATAACGAATCCGATGGCAATTTCAATCGTTCCATCACATTGGATGCCCAGCCTCTGGCTCCGGGAGGCATCGTTCTCTACCGCAACGAAGCCGCCAGCGACATCGAATGGACAGACACCGAGGAAGACCTGTGGGATGGTTTACAGACCAACTATTCATCCATACGCCTCGATCCGCTTGCGCTCGATGGCAACTCGCAAGTTATTTTACGGAAGAGTGGCGAAATTGTCGACATCTTGGCAACAACCAACAAATACGACTGGGCCAAAAACAAAACGCTCATCCGTCGTACCAACATCGACGGCCACTCCAAAGCGAGCGATTTCACACGTGCCGATGCCGGTTGGGCGACCAAAGTAGCCGGATATACCTATAATCTGGGAACGCACCGTTATTATGACAGCGATCCCGACCTCGATATTCCTGAACCATTGGTTCCCAAGACGATTCTTGAAATACGCAGCATGGAGAAGGGCTTTATCTCCGAAAATCTCGTCATTACGGGACGTGTCACATCCGATCGTCAGGGAGGTAATGTAGCTTCTAACAGGCTTTTCATGCAAGACGAATCGAATCGGGGTATCTGCATCGCTTTCCGTGAAGGACAGAACCATACATACGATCCGGGGGAAGAGATCCAGGTACAACTCTATGGTACGACCCTGGCTGACGAACAAGGCTTGATCGTGGTTACGGATGCAGCAGCATCGCGATCAAAACGTACTGGATCGCCCGTGATGATGCCAGAGGCAATCGAAGCATCCGTTGCACAGATTGGCAATCTTCAATCGATGTACATATATATCAAGGACGTACAGTGTAATGCAGCAGAGGCTGGCAACATATATGGTAAGGGATATGTGGCAGCCGAAGACTTGTTTGACAACAAGTTCTTCCTCTCCACCCGTGCGGAAGCCTCGTTTGCAAACGATCCCGTCTCAAACAAGAGCGGTCTGATCAAAGGTATCGCATCGATCGATGGTGAACAACTGTTGCTGATGCCCCGAAATGCAGACGACCTCGTCCAGTTGACCGAACCGCAATTCAAACCCATCTCGGCTACTCCGATCACCGTCACCGAGCTGAAAGCTCTGTCTGCCGGTCAAATCACTGACAACGTACGTGTAACGGCAACCGTAGTATCGGATTTCACCGGCGGTAACTATCCGTCCGAAACCCGGATCTTTGTTCAGGACGCCAACGACGGTTTCCTGTTGCAACTGCCTTCGAACAACACCTACTCGTTCGGACAGAGCCTGATCGTGGTATTGCAGAATGGCTCCATTTCCGTATCGGACGGCAACTTTACCGTTACCCCGTCCGGGGCATCGGATGTCGTCCCGGTAGGAGCACCCGATCCGGCATGGGAAGCAGCCCAAATAACGGCAGCCAACCAGATCGAAACCGGCCTCTTCAAACTGGTTACCATATCCGGAATCGAGGTGAACGAAGCAGATCGAATCAAGAAATTCGATGGTCCGATCACATTCAACATGAAGGGCCTCAACGTTCCGATTCAGGTAGTAACGAATCCTACGGCTGAATGGTTGGGCAGCTACATTCCGACTGCAAGCGGTCAACTGACCGGTTTGCTGTGTCGCAATGCCGACGGATACCAGCTTTGGCCGCGTCACACCTCCGACCTGGCCGGATTGCCTTCGGATGGTAAACGCAACAATGGTGAACGGGTTACCTATTTTGTACCGAGCGAAGCTCCGGAAGCTGACCTGTTCATCTCCGAAGCCGTTATCGGTCAGCTCAGTGCTACCGGTACTCCTGTGGCCTCGGTAGCCCGAAACAACTGTAACTCGAAATTCGTCGAACTGTTCAACCCGACCGCCAATGATCTGGTGTTGAACAATTATCGTGTTGCTTGTATCAAATACAATAACGCCTTGTCACGCGGGTCGATCTATTACTGGCAATTCCCCGAAGGATTGACACTCAAACCAGGTCGCACGATCGTATTCAAATACATCTCCACGGCATTGGGTACGTCAAACGGCACGGCGATGACCAACACAATATGGCCGACCGGATTTACCGAAGACCAAAGCCAGAAAGAGGGGGTTGTCGTTTACGAAAATGCCGTACCCGGCGTAATTCTCATTGGCGATGCACGAGATTACAGCAAATCGATTGCAAATGCGACCCAATCGTTCCCATGCATAGACGGAAATGATATTCTGGTTATCCAGAAAACTTCCGATGGTGGAGCGACATGGACCGAAATCGACCGTCTGTTCTCACTCAAGACCGGCAACGGGCAAATCGGAGGATCGGTTAGCTATCCATATTTGAATACATATCGGCGCCAACCGGGCATTCTCGGCATCCCGGGAAATTGCACCGACGTACAGTCCGACGATTACCTGAAGAAGGCCACAGGTGTATCGGGATCTCGCGGCCTAAACGACTTCGAAAGCATCCAGTGCGATCCTGAAACCCCTGCAGCCAATGGAGGAGGCGGTTCGAATTGGATCAAACAACCTCACAGCACATTCGACGACCTGGGCATACACCAGTTCAGTGTAAAACCCTGAGCCTCGATAACAGGATTTCCCTCCGCCTCCCGGGGCGGAGGGAATTTCCTCTTACGTACAACTGTTTGGGAGCATACGATTCGCGACATGTCGAACTCGAACGCTCCGAGGGGGAATATGACTTCTCCCGAAAACATCTCTTGACACTTTCTCAAACAAGACAAATTGATGATTGGAAAACACATACTCATTTTATGTTGCTCATTAGCGTTTTTTTCCTGCAATCGAGCTGCGATGACGGATCCTGCGCGTTACGTCGATCCATTTATCGGTACAGGCGGCCACGGGCACACATTCCCCGGAGCGACGGTCCCACACGGAATGGTACAACTGAGTCCCGACACACGCCAACTGGGATGGGATGCCTGTTCGGGTTACCACTACTCCGACAGCACCATCATCGGTTTCAGTCACACTCACCTCAGCGGCACAGGAATCGGCGATTACGGAGATATCCTGATGATGCCGACCGTTGGGACGTATGCCATCGACCAGGGGCCGGAAAACGAACCGGAAAAGGGTTATCGTTCCCGTTTCTCGCATGAACGCGAAAGCGCTACGCCCGGATACTATTCGGTGGTGCTGGATGATTACGGCATAACTGCTGAATTGACCGCCACAGCCCGTACGGGTATGCATCGCTATACATTCCCGCCATCGGACAATGCTGCGGTCGTGGTCGACCTCGATCACACACTTCACGGACACCGGAACACGTTGCTCTCACTGCATATCGTCAGCGATACGGAAATCGAAGGGGTAAAAGTAACGGAAGGCTGGGCAAAGAACCACACAGTCTGCTTTTATGCCCGCTTTTCTAAACCTTTCGTAGCGGAAACATTTGTGGACGGGGCGGTCTCGCAGGATCAAAATGTCACCGGAGGATCAGTAAAGACACGGCTGAAATTCGACATGGAAAACGGAGGTCAACTGCTGGCCAAAGTAGGCATATCGGCTGTAGACACGGAGGGAGCGAAACGCAACATGGAGGCTGAAATCCCCGACTGGGATTTCAACAAGGTAAAAGACGACGCGCGCAAAGCCTGGAACGACAAACTCTCGGCCATTGCAGTCGAAACGGATGACACCGTCTCACGGCGTATTTTCTACACCGCACTCTACCATGCACATATCAGTCCGACCCTTTTCATCGATGTCGACAATCGTTACCGCGGTCAGGACCTCCGCATACATACCGCTCCGGACGGGAAGTATTATACCGTCTTTTCATTGTGGGACACCTTCCGGGCATTGCATCCGCTGTTGACGATCATTGATCCCGCACTGAATGCCGACCTCGCCGCGACGTTAGTAACCAAATACCGTGAAGGCGGCGAACTGCCGATGTGGGATCTGGCTTCGAACTACACGGGAACCATGATCGGATACCATGCCGTATCGGTCATCACGGAGGCATACATGAAAGGGCTGTACACATTTGATCCCGAGGAGGCTTTTGCCGCTTGTATCGCAGCCTCGCAATATCGTATCCACGATGCGGGTTACTCGGACAACGGACTGAATACGGGAAAACTGAAACCCATCGGTCTGAAATACAAGAACGAGTTGGGTTTCATCCCCTCCGACAAAGACAACGAGTCGGTGGCCAAAGGACTCGAATACGCCTACAACGACTGGTGCATCGCCCAATTTGCCAAAGCGCTGGGTAAGGAAAACGAATACGAAACCTATGCGGCAAAAGCGCTCAACTATCGCAACTATTTCGATCCGGAAACGGGCTTCATGCGTGGCAAACGGAGTGACGGCACTTGGAACGAACCATTCGATCCGGCAGCTTCCAACCATCGCAAAGACGACTATTGCGAAGGCAATGCATGGCAATGGTCATGGTATGTTCCGCACGATATTGCGGGGCTGGTCGAACTGCACGGCGGGCGCAGGCAGTTCAACGCCAAACTCGACTCGCTCTTCACGGTCTCTTCGGAACAGGTGGGAGAGAATGTATCGAGCGATATCTCCGGATTGATCGGACAATATGCCCATGGTAACGAGCCCAGTCACCATATTGTTCACATGTATAACTATACGGGCGAGAGTTGGAAGACTCAGGCATTAGTCGATTCGATTCTCCATACGCTTTACTTCGATGCGCCTAACGGTCTATCCGGCAATGAAGATTGCGGGCAAATGTCGGCATGGTATCTGCTCAATTCAATGGGATTGTATTCCGTTGCACCGACAAGCGGCATATACACATTCGGTCGGCCGATCTTCGACAAGGCAACCATCCGGCTTACTGATGGCAAACGATTAGTAATCACCACTATAAACAATTCGAGGGCCAACAAGTACATCCAGTCGATCCGGATCAACGGCAAAACCGTCACCACTCCAATGATCGATTACGCTACCCTGATGGAAGGGGGCGAAATCGTCATCGAAATGGGGCCGGAGCCTAACAAAACATTCGGTGTCTCTTGAACGCCGAATTTCTCATCAGGTTAGTCGATACACCCGGAATGGGATTTTCTCCATTCCGGGTGTACTGTTTTCACAGCATATGCTATCCCTGAACCTGTATTAAAAAAACACATCCACCCTTTTTCATCTCATCATGGCCTCTGACCCTCACAAAAAAACCATGCGAAGATTTTAACGCATCGTACATAACCGTGACGTGATTTACGTTATCTTTGCATATCGAGGATGGAAAACAACGACGAAAAATATTACGGAATTCTCAAACGATATTGGGGATACGATCAATTCCGGGGGCAACAACTTGAAGTGATCCGTGCCATATGTTCCGGACACGACACCCTGGCATTGATGCCTACCGGGGCAGGCAAATCGCTTACCTACCAAATTCCAGGCCTGCTGCAGGAAGGAGTCTGCATCGTCGTTTCACCCCTGATCGCACTAATGAAAGATCAGGTCGATGCATTGCGTCGACGGGGAATCTCGGCAACGGCCATCTGGTCAGGCATGACATCCCGACAGATCGATATCGCTTTGGACAATTGTGTCTTCGGCGATACGAAGTTTCTATATTTGGCTCCCGAACGGGCAGAAGGCGACCTTTTCATGTCTCGTCTTGGCCGTATGAAGGTCAATCTGATTGCTGTCGACGAGGCACACTGTATTTCCCAATGGGGATACGATTTCCGTCCCTCATACCTGAAAATCGCCCGCATGCGCGATATTATTCCCGATGTACCCGTTCTGGCACTGACCGCTTCCGCCACGGAACTGGTCGCCGAAGATATCCGGATTCAGTTGAGATTCTCGGAAGGAATTACGGTCCGAAGTGATTTAGCCAGACCGAACCTCTCTTTCGCCGTCCGACAGACCGACGACAAGAGAGAACAATTGCTCCGGATCCTCCGCAACGTTTCCGGATCTGGCATCGTCTATTTACGATCGCGGAAAGGGTGCGAACAACTCACCGCTGATCTGCAAAAAGAGGGAATCTCCGCCCTCTTTTACCACGCGGGACTTCCGGGTGGAGAACGCTCGCTCCGACAGGAAGAGTGGCAAAGCGGAAAGGTACGCGTTATGGTGGCAACCAACGCATTCGGAATGGGAATCGATAAACCGGATGTCCGGTTCGTAATTCACTACACCGTTTGCAGTTCGCTCGAAGAGTACTATCAGGAGGCAGGCCGTGCCGGAAGAGATGGTAAACGATCTTATGCCGTCATGCTGGTTTCATCCGACGAACCCGCCAAAGCCAAACAACGACTCAGATCCGAGTTCCCAGATATCTCGACCATCAAAGAGTGTTATGAGCGAATACTCACCTATTTGCAGATCGGAGTGGGAGACGGGAAATTCTGTTCTTTCCCATTCGACTTGTATGACTTTTGCGCACGAAACGGGATCTTTTCCGAAACGGTACGCAATGCGTTGAAGATTCTCCAAATGAACGGATACCTGATCTACACGGATGAAACGGAAAATCCGGCACGACTGATGTTCCGCGTAAACCGCGACGACCTATACAACATACGACTCGAACACAATGGTCTGGACGTCGTCATTCAAGCCATATTGAGACTTTACACCGGAGTATTCAGTGATTTTCGAAACATCGATACGCAAGAGATCGCCCAAATGGCCCATCTGTCCGACGAGCGGGTCAAGGAGATGCTCAAAAGCCTGTGGAGACTCGGCATCATTCGATACATTCCACGCAACCAAAGCCCCATGGTGTTCCTGTGTGAGGCAAGAATACCGGTGGAGGACATCTTCATTTCACCCAAAACATACATTCAGCGCAAAGAGGCTGCATCGCGACGAATGGAACACGTCTTCAGGTATATAGATAATAGGGAGAGATGCAGAAGTGCAATGCTTCAGGAATATTTCGGACAACACGACACAATCGATTGCGGTTGCTGCGACAACTGTTTGGAACGGAAAAAAAAGGACCGGGAAGAATCGGCGGACGAGTCGCTTCGTCAACACATACTCCGCATTTTACACGAAAATCCCCGATCGATCAAGGAACTTTCGACACTTTTCACCCTTAACCCGCAACGGATCGTCACTGTCGTAGATTCGCTGCTTGAAGAGGGGAAAATTGTGTGTGATACGAGCGGAATTCTCACGATAAATCGATAACTTTGTCGCATCTATGTACACATATCCGGAACACATATCGAACGAAGATCTCTCCCTGCTTCCCATAGGATCCTTTCCCGGAGTGATAGAGATCATAGAAGACGAACATAATCTGAGTCAGGCCTGCAACTATCTCCTGAGTCAGCCGGCAATCGGATTCGACACGGAAACCCGACCTTCGTTCCGTCCAGGTATTGCCAACAAGACAGCTCTTTTGCAACTTTCCACTCATGAACGTTGTTTTCTCTTCCGGCTCTGCCGTATGAGACTCGACAAAGCAATCATCAAAATCCTCGAGAACAAAAAGATCCTGAAGATCGGCGCTGCCATCGACGGCGATCTGCATGGTCTTCAACAATTACGGCGGTTTCGTCCGGATGGTTTCGTCGACCTGCAACACATGGTCGAGAAATACGGCATAGCCGAAAAAAGCGTCCGAAAAATGTCGGCCATCGTATTGGGAATGTCCATTTCCAAAGCTCAACGCCTGAGCAACTGGGAAGCTGCCAGATTTACACCTTCGCAAATCCGTTATGCGGCCACGGATGCGTGGGTCTGCCTGGAAATATACAACAAACTCAAATCCGAAAACCAATGAACGAAATTGCCGCCCCCTACCCATATCCCTATTTGCGAGTCATACTTAAACGCGGCAAGGAAGAGTCGCTCAAACGCTTTCATCCCTGGGTGTTTTCCGGCGCTGTCGCAGCACTGGAGTATGAGGATACCCACGAAATAGCAGTCGGCGACATCGTGGATGTCTGCAATGATCGGGGTGAATTTCTGGCTCGCGGACACTATTGCGGCGGATCCATCGCCGTACGCATACTGACCTTCTCGCCAGAGGAGTATATCGATGGCAAGTGGTGGATCGAACGCATCGGTGCCGCTTACAAAGTGCGCCACGCACTGGGATTGACGGACAACAAACATACGACCTGCTACCGACTGGTACATGGAGAGGGTGACAACCTGCCGGGATTAATAATCGACATCTATGACCAAACGGCTGTCGTACAATGCCATTCGACAGGCATGTTCCGCGAACGGATGGCAATTGCCGAAGCACTGCACACGGTATACGGCAATCGACTCACCTCGGTCTACAACAAAAGTTCGCAAACACTGCCCCACGGTTCGGGCTTTGAAGAGACCGACGCCTACCTTTATGGGGCGACTGCCGAATGCGGAACAGTATTGGAAAACGGGCACCGTTTTACGGTCGACTGGAACGGCGGACAGAAAACGGGATTCTTTATCGATCAACGGGTCAATCGTGAACTGGTAAGCCACTATTCGGCAGGCCGCAGAGTGCTGAATACGTTCTGCTATACGGGAGGTTTTTCAGTCTATGCATTGGCCGGGGGTGCTGTTGAAGTCGTCTCGGTAGACAGTTCGGAAACTGCCGTAAAACTGGCTGAAGAAAATGTGAGGTTGAATTTTGGTCCGAATGCCCCTCACGAAAGCGTGGCAGCCGACACGTTCGACTATCTCGATTCCACAAGCAAGCGGTTCGACCTGATCATTCTCGATCCACCGGCTTTCGCAAAACGGCACAAAGCAATCGGGAATGCCATTCAAGGATACAAACGGCTCAACGCAAAAGCCTTATCGTTGATCGAAAAAGGGGGAATTCTCTTTACCTTCAGCTGTTCGCAAGCCGTAGACAAGGAGTTGTTTCGGACGACAGTCTTTACCGCCGCCGCCATCGCCGGGCGCAAAGTTCGCATTCTTCACCAGCTGACTCAACCGGCCGATCACCCGATCAACATCTACCATCCCGAAGGGGAGTACTTGAAGGGACTCGTTCTCTACGTCGAATAAATATCACACGGATTTCTGTCCGGTCCGAAAGGAGTGGCTGTTTCCCCTTAACAATACCTTTGCCAAACAGATACCGACAAGTCGATTCCTTGCAACCCTCGGACGTCCCTCCATCCAGACAACTCATATCTCACCGAATTCATTGTCCCAAAGCCATTCCGATATTTTCTATGCACCCAGTCAGCAAGACAAGCCTTTTCTTATTCCATCGGCATGATACGCATCTCGACACCGCTTTCGGAAACCAGTTCCTGCAACAGATTCAAATCGGTTTGGTGTTCCACCATACCGTAGTGATAAGGATAAAATAGACGGGGCTTCATGACATTTACTACTTGTGCCGCCTGTTCTTCACTCATCGTGAACGGCTGGTTTACAGGCAGAAAAGCCACATCAATCTCTTTAAGAGCCGCCATTTCGGGAGTGGGTTCGCTATCGCCGGCGACATAGATACGCGTCCCGCCGATGGTCAACAGATACCCGTTATCACGTCCCGTGTGCGGATGGAATCCTTCATGTCCGGGAGTCGTATTATAAGCAGGAACCGCTATTACACTCATGTGGTCGTTTAAATGCAACGTATCACCGTTATACATCGCCTCGCACCGAGCAAGCACTTTCGAAACAGCCTCCGTACCGATCACCCTCGTCTCTTCCCCGCTTAAATCGGATACTGCATTTACATCGAGGTGGTCATCGTGATGATGGGTAATCAGAATTACATCGGCCTTGGGTTCCGAAGCATAATCGGCAAATTGATTCACCGGATCGATGTACACATGTTGTCCGTCGTATTCGATTGCCAGACTCGCATGACCGTAAAAAGTAAACAATATTTTCCCTCCTTCGGCACTCGTCACCGAATCGACAGCATATTTGTATTCCATATCCATTTTCATTGCCCCCACTTGTTTTTTATGCTCCATCCATTGTGCCAGTCCTACTACAACTGCCGCCAAAACAATTGTCAGAATCACTTTCTTTCCCATAATCCCCACATTTTAATCCATCATGTTTCAATATCCAATGTATACACTTCTGCATTCTGTTTTCGGTCCATTCTCCGAACAAGCCGATTCTGCATTTCGACAATTCGGGGATTGCCAAGGGACACCCCTCATCGGAAATCACAGATAGTCCGGAATCCGGTCCGGAGCATCGACTATATGAGATGCTCCGGATTCCTCGAGTTCTTCTCTGCTTCGGAATCCCCATGTCACCCCGATCGATTCTATTCCGGCATTGCGTGCCGTCGTCACATCCACTCCCGAATCACCCACATACAACACCTCTGAGGCTGCCGTCCCGGCTATCTCCAATATGTCCCATACCACCTGTGGATCGGGTTTTGGAGGTATCCCCTCACGCTGACCGAAGACTGCCGAAAAATGGACCGACGAGAAAAAAGAAGAGATCAATTTTTTCGTGCCCGCATCATATTTGTTTGAGGCCACTGCAACCTTCACTCCTCTATTTGCAAGTTCATCCAGCAGCTCAGGGATCCCGGGATAAGGGAGAGTCTCAAGATCGATATGCGCTTGATAATACTCCCTGAATATCTCGCGAGCATTCGCCACATAACCGGGGTCCCGCAAAGACTCGGGCAACGACCGCTCGACCAGCCTCGTAATACCGTTCCCCACAAACATACGATATTCATCCTTCGTATGTGCCGGGAGATTCAATCTCTTCAACATATAATCACAGGCAGCGGCAAGATCCCCGATCGTATCAAGCAGCGTACCGTCCAAATCGAATATTACCAGCTTTTTCACCGTTTCTTTCCGTTTTGCATCATCAGAACCCGATATTCAGTCGGCAGTCCGAGGACGCAGACATCTCCCGACCCGACCTCACCATCCCGATCAGCCTCCCGCTTTCCCTCATATATCCAAGTTTCCCGATAAGAGGTTCTCTTCCTCCCGAATCGAAGTTCATAAAGGTAGCAATTTTCGACAAGTTTTCAAAACACCAGGCAAAAACCGGACACACGCATATGTTTCAATCCCACTCGAGAGAAAAAGTCTGCCACGATTCTCATAGGGCAAAACGACAAGAGGACAACACCGTACGTGTTGTCCCCCATCGTTACTGTTGCGCATCGATCCCGACTATTCGGAGATCGGTGTTACACTGACATAAGACTTTCCCGACTGTTTTTTGCAAAAAGCGACCTTCCCGTCAACCAATGCGTACAACGTGTGGTCTTTCCCCATTCCCACGTTCTCGCCGGGATTATGTACGGTTCCTCTTTGACGCACGATAATGTTGCCCGCTTTGGCGAATTCGCCGCCAAACAGTTTCACGCCGAGACGTTTGCTTTCCGACTCGCGGCCGTTCTTCGAACTACCTACTCCTTTCTTGTGTGCCATCTCTTCTGAACTTTAACGTTATGCAACAACAATATCTTCTATAAGGATCTGGGTAAGACACTGTCTGTGACCGTTCTTTACCTTGTATCCCTTTCTGCGTTTTTTCTTAAACACAATCACTTTGTCATCTTTGAGGTGTTTGAGAATTTTCGCACTCACGGAAGCTCCTTTCACAACAGGTGAGCCTACCTTTACCTGACCGTCGTTGTCTGTAAGCAGGACCTTGTCGAAACTCAAAGAGGAACCTTCGTCCCCCTGAAGACGGTGAACATAGAGTTTCCGACCCTTTTCAGCTTTGAATTGCTGACCTGCAATTTCTACGATTACGTACATCGAATGAATAATGTTTACATAAATTCGGGCCACAAAGATAAAGGATATTCCAAAAGAAAACAAATTTTCCGACTATTTAATTCCGTATTTTTCCAAAATACGGAGAATCGGCGGCAACACATTGTCGATCAGTCTGTCAAACCCCAGGTCGTTGGGATGTGTCGTGTCGGCCGTAGCCTCCTTGTCGGTTCCGTATATATCCTTAATGTCGAGAAAATAGAGGTCGTCCACCTCTTTCATCAGACGTTCGAGGTTGTCGCTGGCCGTTTCCCGTCGTATCTCGGATGTTTTTCGGCGGGACGCGCTGAACTGATATTCGTTTTTTACCAGATCCTGAATAAAAATCATGGGAACCCCCGGATGGGACTCGCGAATGGTCCGGACAAAATAATCGATCCAGTTGTCGATCTCCTCGGCGGTCGGGTTCGAAAAGGCGTCGAAGACAAACGCATCGGCCTCTACATCCCGTAACATGTCCGCTAACTCGGGTTGCATTCTGCAATTGCCCGATGTCCCGAGATTGATGAAATCCATTCCCGTAAGTCGACTCATGCGTGCCGGGTATGCCAATCCGGCACGAGCTGCCGAATAACCGTGTGTAATGCTCGACCCGACTACAATAATCCGATGCCGAAACGGGTTAGCCAACGGCTCGATCATGGACTCTCGATCCACGCCGACAAATACCTCCTCCAAGTTGCAGTTGATGGGCAGATAGAGCAAACATTCCTTCACGCCCTCATCCATATCTTCAATTACGGAACGAACATTTACCGTATCTCGCACGGAAGGCCGGCCGACACCGGCGAACAACCACTCCCCGTCATGTTTGATATAGAGGTCCATACCACGCTGGAGCAATGCCGACGAATTGTCCCCGAGCGATCCCTGCCGCATCTTCCAACTGACAACGATATTGCGGCTGTCGGTCCGGAAGGCAACGGCAATCCCGGCCGCCTTGCGAAGCTGAAAGGCAATACCCTCATCAAAACCGGAATATTTTTCGAAATCAACCCTCTCATACGGATTCGGTGTTTCCATGATTTTCCCCAACAGGGTAAGGCTGCACGCATCCACCTGTTTGTATCGTCCATCCTTGTAATCGGTCCCTGCCTGAAGGAAATTCGGACACAATAAAGCAACAAAGGATAAGAGAAGTGCGATTCTGATCGGTTTCATAGCTTTTCGGTATTAGTGATTCGATATTCAATTCAGCCAAAAAACTGTCCGGAAAAATATGGACATCTGAACAAAGATAGCATTTTTCGTTCTGAAATCACCGAATAAAGGCCAAAAAGTTTCTCTGGTGTGTAAATTGCCGATCCGTGGATGCAGATTTTAACAGCAACACGATCCGATGCAAAAGATATTGATTGCCTCCCCGGACAAAGTCGTTCTTGACATCCTGCGACTCTCGGTATCGCCCATGGGCATCGAATACCGCACATCGGACAATGAGAAAGAGTTTGTGGAAAATTGTCTCGAAGACTGCTATGACCTGATCGTTACCCAATTCACGCATCCCTTTCTGAACGGGTTCGATCTGTCACGCAAAATGCGGCTCAAACACGGGCACAAACCGCCGGTGTTTCTTCTCTCACCCATTCTCTACGAGCAACACCTGTTGAGTCTGTACGAAAGCGGTGTCGATCAATACCTCACGCTTCCGGTTGCACTGTCCCGTCTGGAGCGGAAAATACGTTCACAACTGAAAATCAAGGTCCGATGATCATCATTGCCATGCAGATATTCACCCTTTGCGCCCTGGGCATTATCCTGACCGTCTTGCTCACACTCGGATTCTCCCGGCTGTTTCAAGGAGAACGCAACCCGGACCGGCCTCTGCATAAAATTTATCTTCGGGAGCTGCATGCCTATTGTGCTCATGATTCCAAACGAAGGGAACCGCCTCATTTCCCCGGAATCGAATCGGGCAACATGCGCGAAGAACTGGCCATTATGATCGCCGCACTCTTGCACGTAGTCTCCGATTACGACTCGAACAGGCTCCGTCGTATCGTAGAAGAAAACCGACTCGAAGAGGCTCTCCTTACCCATCTCCATTTGCACCGGGGTCCGGAACGAGCGGTACGCATGCACACATTACTCCATTTGCCCTTTTCTACCGAAACGTCGGCACGTCTCTCCCGACTAACATCCGACAGCGAACCGCATGTCGCATTTTATGCCCTGCTGGCTACCATCGGCACAGATTCCCGCAGGATCATCCCCGTACTCCGCAATTACCCTGCACTGCTGACACCCGAACAAGCTGCAGACGTAGTACGCTACATGCAACGCAAACATTTGCAAATCGATTACAAACGGTTGCTTTCAGCACACAATGACAATCTCAACATCCTCGGACTCTTCATTGTCGGTTCTTTCCACATCGACCAGGCACAAGAGATGGTTTACGGTTTGTTGCCGCATGAAAACCCGCGCGTAGAACAGATTGCTCTTTCAACAGCCGCTCTTTTAATGTGTCCGCTCAATCATCCCAATATCGTAGCCAGTATCAACCGGAAATCAGAAACGGAGCGACGTGATCTCTACCGTTCGTTTATCCGTGAGGGTTATTCACTCAAGGCTCTGCACGAATTGATCGAAACCGAACATAAACGAGGCAGCTCTCTCGACGGTTACATTTTGAAAACCATTTCTTCGCGCAAACGCATTCTACACAAACATCCCGAACTCCAATCGCAATGATCGACACACTCACCGATATCACCTCCGCACTCTGTCTGATTTGGGCCTTCGTTCTCATCGGACTGACCCTGATCGGAATCAAACGGCTGCTCGATGCCATACAGCGGGAACGCCTGTTCCGGATCACCGAACACCTGAACGGCGACATACTGACTGAAACCGGCATCTCCATCATTGTTTGCGGTAATCAGACACCCGAGCAGATAGAACAACGACTTTCTTCGAACTATACCATGTACGAGTTGGTATTGATTACCGATTTCGACAACGATCCGGCAGCAGAAGAGTTGCTGCGAAAATATGCCATGGTCCAGGTCGAACATGCGCTCGGCAGCGAACTTGCTTGTGGCAGCGTAAAAAATGTCTACAGGTCCAGACAAAGACGTTATCGGCGCCTCGTCATTATCGATCGTCACATCGGCTCATTGAGCGACGCTTACAACTGCGGCACCGAGATCGCTGCTTACGACCATATCATCGCACTCGACAGATGGACCTTTCTTCATCCCGACGCACTTCGGATCTTCAATACTGAACTGCATGAACGTGCAGGGGAGAAATCGTCTTATCCCATTTGCACATTGTCGATGACCGATACGATTTACAACCCACTGCATATGATCGACACTTCGTTACACATGCTGTTGTTGTGTGTCGGTCTCAATGCTTCGGGCGATTCAAGGCAAACGCTTTCCTCCATCATCCTTTTCCCTCGCAGGCATGTCATCGATACGGGAGGATTTGCCGAAGACTTTAACCCGAATGACGAACTATTGCGACGCATCCGTCAAAACCAACGGATGGAACGGCAGGACTGGAATGAGATATTCGTACCTCAAATCGTCGCAATCGATACGTCGAGCCATATACGGAAACGTCATACCCGCACATACCCCTATGGCGGCATCCACAACCTTCCCCCTCTTTTGCTCTCGCTCTTCTGGATCTCCGTACTTCTCCTATTATTATTCTCATTTTTCAAAGGAGAGAACATCCCGTTTCAAAAAAGCCTGCTCACATTACTGACAGCCTATCTCGCCATGGCTGCGGCCGCATCGTTATCGACGACCATTGTCGACGAAGTTTTTCGACCGCTCTCACAACAGCCGAATTTCCCGAGACTGGCGCTCAATATTTTTATTTATCCTTTTTATCGTTTTGCCTATATTATATCGCCAAAAAATTTCGTTAAGTTGTAAGAATTCCTTATATTGGTTCCGGATTTACGAAAGCGAAGTGTCATGACTAAACGTCTTGCTACATTACTCTTCACCCTCCTATCGACAACAACACTGCTGTTTGCCCAAAACACCCCATACCTGTCTGAAATAAAATCACTTAAAAACGAAAAATGGTGGGGCCTTTTTGTGGGACAAGATATGCCGACAC
>CASDWR010000126.1 GCA_949284665.1 uncultured Rikenellaceae bacterium
GATGGGTGATAACCGTCATAATTCAGCGGATTCTCGCTTCTGGGGGTTTGTTCCCGAAGATCATATCGTAGGTAAACCGTCATTCGTATGGTTTTCTCGAGACAAGGACAAGCGGTTTCCATCGAATATCCGATGGGGAAGGATGTTCCGTGGGGTATAGGACCAAGGATACGAAAAAGAGTGGAGAACGACGTTTACAAAACCCTGAGTGCTCCAGCCGAGGCGATCTACAAGGAGAAGAGCAGCCGGTTTTTGGCTTATGCATGGCCGGTCAAGGATGCGGACGAGGTCAAAGGCCATGTAGAGGCGCTACGGAAACGTTATTACGATGCGACACACCATTGTTATGCGTATCGTCTGGGGGTTGACGGAGCATTATTCCGGGCAAACGATGACGGAGAGCCATCCGGTACGGCCGGCAGACCCATTCTCGGGCAGTTGATTTCTTTCGGATTGACTGATTGTCTGATAGTCGTGGTCCGATATTTCGGGGGAACCAAGTTGGGCGTTCCGGGATTGATAAACGCATATAAAGAATCGGCGAGGGCGGTTATCGAAAATGGTGAGATCGTTGAAAGGACAGTGGATATGGAGTTGATACTGTCGTTTGATTATAATACGATGAACGATGTGATGCGCATCGTCAAAGAAGAGCAACCACGCATCCTCGAACAATGTTTCGATAATCGATGCCTGTTGCGGGTCGCAATCCGGAAAAGCCGTTCTGAAATGCTTGTCGCACGATTTGACAAGATAGAGGGGGTCGAAGTGAATGTTACGGAACAATGAAAATGGGAGAGAAAAAACAAACGTATAACTCGATTTACATAAAAGGAGCGAGAGTTCACAACCTGAAAAACATTACGCTCGAAATTCCGCATAACCGTTTGGTTGTTATTACGGGCCTTTCAGGATCGGGGAAATCGACCTTGGCATTCGATACGATTTTTGCCGAAGGGCAACGGCGATATGTGGAGAGCCTTTCGGCATATGCGCGTCAATTCCTCGACAGGATAGACAAACCGGATGTAGACGCGATTACTGGCATCGCCCCGGCCATAGCCATTGAGCAAAAAGTCAATACCCGCAATGCCAGATCGACGGTCGGGACTTCTACCGAAATATACGACTATTTGAAATTGCTCTTTTCCCGGATAGGGCATACCTATTCTCCCGTGTCTGGATGCGAAGTCAGGTCATGGCAGGTACAGGATATCGTCGGGCGCATCGCTTCGCTTGGTGAAGAGTGCCGGGTGATGATTGCTGCTCCCTTGCGGTTGAAATCCGGTCAGACGCCGATCGAAAAACTGACATTGATGATTAAAGAGGGAATACGGCGAGTCCATGTCGACGGGCGGATGATTCCCGTCGAAGAATACATCGAACATTTCGACCCAACATCGAATACGCAAGTCGAATTGATTGTCGACCGGGTCCGTCCGAAAAACGACGAGGAGAGTTTATCACGGTACGCCGATTCTGTGGCCAAGGCTGTCAATTACGGAGAGGGAGAGTGCACGGTGATCGTCTCTGACGGTGTAGAGGACCGCGTCGAGCACTTCTCAACACGCTTCGAGGCGGACGGTATCGTGTTCGAACGCCCGACCGAACACCTGTTTTCGTTCAATAACCCGCTCGGGGCATGCCCGAAATGCGAAGGGTACGGTAAAGTGGTCGGTATCGATGAGGATCTTGTAATTCCGGACAAGAATAAAAGCATATACGATGATGCCATAGCTTGTTGGCGTGGCAATACAATGAAATGGTGGAAAGATCAGCTGGTCAATTCGGCCGGTCGATTCGATTTTCCCATCCACCGGCCTTATCACGACCTTACGAAAGAACAGAAACAGCTGTTATGGCTCGGGAATGAGTATTTCCATGGATTGAACGAATTTTTTTCCTATCTCGAGGGCGAAAGATATAAAATTCAGTATCGGGTAATGTTGTCACGCTATACGGGTAAAACGACGTGTCCGGTTTGCGGAGGCAGCAGATTGCGGAAAGAGGCATTGTATGTGAAGGTCGGCGGCAAGAATATCGCCGAACTTGTCGGAATGAGTGTCTCCGAGTTGATCGCGTTTTTCGATGCTTTGCAATTGGACGATCACGATGCCAAGACCGGTGCGAGAGTGTTGGTGGAGATACGAAACAGATTGCGTTATCTGTCCGATGTGGGACTGGGTTATCTGACACTCGACCGTCTGTCGTCTACGCTTTCCGGCGGTGAGACACAACGAATCAATCTGGCAACTTCGCTTGGCAGCAACCTGACAGGGTCGCTTTATATACTTGACGAACCGAGCATCGGTCTTCATCCTCGTGACACGCAACGTTTGATCGGTGTCTTGCAACAGTTTCGCGACATGGGGAATACGGTGATCGTAGTGGAACATGAGGAAGAGATCATTCGTGCTGCCGACTGGATTGTGGATATCGGACCTCGGGCCGGTTACAATGGGGGAGAGGTGGTCTTCAACGGTCCTTTCCCCGAGCTGATGAATGCCCGTCAAAGCCTGACAGCCGATTATTTGACGGGGCGGCGAAAAATCCCGATGCCGGGCAGTGTCCGCGGATGGAGTAATTATATCGAAATCAGAGGGGCCAGAGAAAATAACCTGAAGGGGATCAATGTGAAAATCCCGCTTGGCGTGATGACCTGCGTTACTGGAGTGAGCGGGAGCGGCAAATCCTCTTTGGTAAAAGATATCCTCTATCCGGCAATTCGTCGCAGATTGTATGAGACCGGTCTCAAACCAGGCGATCATGAATCGATTTCCGGTGACGTTGATTTGATTAAGGCGGTTGAGATCATAGATCAGAATCCGATCGGAAAATCCCAGCGATCAAATCCGGTTACCTATACGAAAGCCTATAATGAAATCCGTAAAATATTCGCAGACCAACCATATGCGATACATAATGGGATAGGGCCCTCCTATTTTTCCTTCAATGTTCCGGGCGGCCGTTGTGAAGAGTGTCAGGGCGAGGGTGTCATCAAGGTGGACATGCAGTTTATGGCTGACATAGAACTCAAATGCGAGCGTTGTGGAGGGAAACGTTTCAACGACGAGGTGTTGGAGGTCAAATACCGTGGAAAAACGATTTGCGATGTGCTCGAAATGACGATCGACGAGGCAATCGATTTCTTTTCCGCGGACATCGCTTCGTCCGCCAACAAAAAAGTAGTTGAAATTCTGACTGTACTTCAGAATGTGGGATTGGGCTATATCAAACTCGGACAATCGACATCCACACTTTCCGGAGGGGAGATACAACGTGTGAAACTCGCCTCGTTCCTGTTGAAAGAAAACGCAACGAGCGACACGCTCTTCATCTTCGACGAACCGA